>RFIF01000091.1 GCA_003695655.1 Cyanobacteria bacterium J069 | reverse complement strand
GGGGCTTGCACTGGGGCTTGCACTGGGGCTTGCACTGGGGCTTGCACTGGGGCTTGCACTGGGGCTTGCACTGGGGACTTGCACTGGGGACTTGCACTGGGGACTTGCATTAGCAGCAACCTGGTCTCTAGGCCCATGCCTAGACGGCAGCGGGCAGTTTGGCATTAACGGTTTCATCCTTGAGCAGCTTGATCAAGGCGGCGCGATCGCTAGGGGTGAGGGTCGTGTCGCCGGCCTGGGCATTCATCGCGGCTTGGGCAGGCGATTTGGCACCGGGAATGGTGACGGGCTGGCACTCGTGGGACGTGACAAACTGGATCGCCGTACGCACCATTGCTTCGCCGGGAGCCGCCACGGTCTTTAGCCGCTCGACCTTGGCTAGTCTGCTGTTTAACTTCTCGCGATCGCCCTCAGTCTCGTACCATTCTGCTCGCACGGTGTCGGTAAAGACTGTCTCGGTAGAGTATTTGCCCGACAGCAGCCCCTTGCCCAGCGGCCCCCGCGCCACTACTGCAATGCCGTGCTCCTGACAATAAGGCAACATTTTCTTTTCAGGCTTGCGGTTGAGCAGTGAGTAATCTAGCTCCACCACGCCGCAGGTGCCCTGAACATTAAAGCGCTCCAGCGCCTCCAACTGGTCGGTAGAGATGCCGTAGGCTCCAATAGTGCCTTGCTGCTTCAACTGCTCAAAGGCTTCCAGATAGACACTGGGGTCTTCGATTTTTCCCTCGTGGCACAGCAGCACGTCGATGTAGTCGGTGCGGAGGCGGTAGAGAGAAGCGTGGACGCAGAGGCGCACCATGTCTACAGTGGTCATGGGCACGGTCTGGCCCGATCGCCGTCCCCAGCGGCCAACTTTGGTGATGATATGGACGCGATCGCGCTTACCCTTCAGCGCCCGCCCCAGCCGCTCTTCCGACAAGCCGCAGGGAATGCCGTAGGACTCGGCGGTGTCGATAATATTGACGCCGTGGTCGAGGGCGGCGTGGACGGTTGCCAGGGCGGTATCTTCGTCAATTTCGCCCCACTGGTTGCCAATGTTCCAGGTGCCGAGGCCAATGGCCGATACGTTCAGTCCGGTCTTACCAAAATCGCGATATAGCATGGTTTTTCCTGCTCAATAAACTTCTAGAAACTTCTAGGCGAGGGGTGTGGCGGGCGCTGCCCACCGCCCAACTCAGCGATGTACAGCCAAGGCTTCTGGAGCCGATTCCTGCGGCGAATCGGCAAGGGAGTTTAGGGTGACGGGTGGATAATTTTGGCCAATGGCGATCGCCTCAACCTCACAACCCAACTGTGTGGCGGCGCGGCGCAGATGGCGATCGCACCACCACTCGTTCAGCTTTTTCTCCCAGGCAATAAGCTGTTTCTCCAGCCGCTTTGCTCGCTGCTGCCCCAGCCACGCCAGCCCATTCATGCGGGGTTTAATCAGCTCTTCCCAGCGCCGCCAGCCCAGCTTTTTGTAGCGCTTTTGAAAGTAGCGGCTGTCTGTCAAATTCCACTTTTCTTGAAAGTGTTGCAGGCTGTATTTTTCCCAGGCATCGCTCCACCGCAGGGAGAAATGAGGCAAATCAATCCACCGCAGGCGCGGCGCGGGAGGATGGGTGAGAAACGTCACCACCGAGGCGGGTTCTAAATAGATAGACCCGCCCGCCCGCGTCACCAGCATGGCAAAGTCTAGATATTCTTTGGTGCAGCAAAAGCCCTCGTCCAACGGCCCGTGCTGGCGAAAGAAATCCATCTGCACCAGCATGGCGTGAAACTCCACAAAGCCCGTAGGCTGGCGGTAGAGCAGCTCTGGCACGTCTTCTACCGACCGATTTTGGCAGTAGGTTTTCTCGTACAGGTTCCAGCCGCCAGGTTCGCTGGCGGGGGAGGCGCTCTGCACAAACCGCTCCAGGTCATCCGCCGCCATGTATTCTCCCCCGGCACAGTGGATGGTTTGATGCACTGGTTTATATTGACAGACCAGCGAACCCACCACGGTAGCGTTAGTTTCCTGGGCACAGTTCACCAAAGCATCCAGCCAGCCGGGGGCAAAAATCACGTCGTTATCGACAAACACCACATAGCGACTGGTGACATGCTGTAAACCAAAATTGCGGGCAGCATTGGGCGAAAGATAGCGATCGCTCCTGACGATCCGAAACTCTTTTTCCCGCGCTTGAGCAGTTAGATAATTCCGCAATTCCTCCGGCGAACCGTTGTCTACGTAGATTAACTGGAAGGGGAAATCGGTCGCTGCGTATAGACTTTCCAGAGATTCCTGCGCGAACTGAAAACGCTCGCGCGGCACAACGACGATCGTGACCTCTGGCTTGGAAGCCTTGGGCAATCGGCTCTGATTCTGAGTCTGGTTTTGGGCCTGGTTTTTAATGTGTTGAAGGGTTGTCATTACAAGCATCCTCTGAGGAGTTGATTGACGGTCTGCTCTGGACAAATCACGCAGGGCAATGACGCACGAGATAAATTTTTTGATTTAGCATCTGACCTAACAAAAGACTGGTTCGGCTTCCCTCTTCCCAGGGGGAGAGGGGCTGGGGGTGAGGGCAATTAGCGACATTCCACATAGGGCAAATCTCTGGGCGAATCTTGCTGGTTCGCGCCTTCGATCGCACTTTGAATCTGATACAGCGCTGCGTATCGCTGACCCAGTCGCATCAGCTCGGCGTGGGTGCCCTGCTCCAAAATGCGGCCCTGCTCTAGATAAAGAATCTGGTCGGCAGATACAGCGGTTTGCAGATTGTGGGTGATCAAAAACGTGGTGCAGCCCTGGGTGAGACGCTCCAGCGCTTCGCTTACCGCGTGCTCATTTTCGTTGTCGAGGCCCACGGTGGGTTCATCGAGAATGACGATACTGGCGCGGCGCACGGCAGCACGGGCGATCGCAATCCGCTGTCGCTGCCCCCCAGAAAGGGTCGCCCCCCGCTCACCCATCAGCGTGTCGTAGCCGTCGGGCAGCGCCATGATGAAATCGTGGGCGTTGGCTAGCTTGGCAGCCGCCTCGACCTCGGCATCGGTGGCTCCTAGCGCACCGTAGGCAATGTTGTCGCGCACGCTGACGGCAAACAGCACGCTGTCTTGCAGCACAATGCTGACCTGGCGGCGCAGCGACTCAACTTTGTACTCGCGCAGGTCGTGGCCGTCGATGAAAATATTGCCTTCAATAGGGTCATATAGCCGCAGCAGCAGGCTTACCAGAGTAGACTTGCCGCCGCCAGACGGCCCCACCAGCGCCACCCGCTGCCCCGGCTGCACGCTAAAAGACAGCCCGTGGAGAATGCACTTGCTAGGCTCATAGCCAAACACCACGTTGCGAAAGCTGACCTGGCCTTGGAAGGTCGGTGCGGCGATCGCCCCCCGCACATCCCGAATTTCGGGCACCGTGTCGAGAATGTCGACAACGCGCTCGCCGGAGGCGGTGGCCTTGGCAATCTGGGCCATGTGCTTGGCCAGTTGCTTCGTCGGCTTAAACGAGGTCTTCAGGTAGGTCATAAACACCAGCAGATCTCCCGGCGTTGCGCCGCCGCTAGTGACCAACTGCACCCCGCGCCACAGCACCACAGCGGTCGCCACCGCCACCAAAATCTCCACCGTGCGCTGCAATCCCGCCGAAAGCTGCTGAGTGCGAGCCACATCCTCCAGGCTCTTGGTGTTGTCGTCGGCAAACAGTCCCTCCAACATGCCTTCTAGCGACAGCGCCTGCACCACTTTGATGGCGTTGATTGCCTCCGAAGCAGTAGCGGCCATTGCTCCCTCGCGCTTGCGCTGCTGCCTGGCCACCTGATGAATTTGCTTGGTCAGCTTGGTGGCGGTTAGCACAAACAGCGGGAACACCAGCAGCCCAATGAACGCTAGCTGGGCATTCATCCAAAACATGACGCCGACCATGCTAACCAGGGTAAGCGTGTTGACAATCAGCGGCACGGCAGCAGTGATGGTGACTTCCCGCAGGCGATCGATGTCGTTGATAATGCGGGTAATCAGGTCGCCATTGCGGGCCTGGTTGTGGAAGGACAGCGACAGCCGCTGCAAGTGACCGTAAAGCTGGCCGCGAATCTGGGCAATAATACGGCTGGAGGCGATCGACAGGCTGACCAAGCTCATATAGGAAGCCCCAGCCTTCAGCGCCGTCGCTAGCACAATGCAAATCGTCAAAATCGTCAGCAGCGCCACCTCCGAGATGTCGTTGAGCGCCGGAATCGGCAGGGGGCGGACGGCAGCATCGGGCACAATAATGTAGTCAAAGATTAGCTTCAGGGGCCAAGGTTCTAGCAACTGGGCCAAAATCTCGCCCAGCAGCCCCACCCAGGCAAGGGTCAGCAAAAATTTCTCCTTACGGACTTCCGGCCAAAACCGGGTCAAAATACGACGCCAGCCGACAATGGTGGCCTTGGCCGTCTTCGGTCGTTTGCGTTTACTTAGCGCTGAACTCATGCGGGGGAATCCTTCATGGGAATCTGATTTTTGGGTTTTGGATTTTGGGTTGGGGGTTTCGAGTTCCAGGTTTTGGGGCTTAGATAGCAGAGATTAGCCTAATCCCTAACCCCTAACCCCTAACCCCCAACCTCTGACCTAACTCGCCACCGCAGCCAACTGCGATCGCGATAGCACCATCTGATACACCTTCTGCCAGTTCTGCTGCTCCACGTCGGGAGCCAGATCGCGCAGCACCGTTTGCCGCGCTGCCAACCCTAGCCGCTGTCGCAAATCGGGCGCATCCACCAGACGGGCGATCGCCGCCGCCAGTGCCTCACCAGAAGCGGGAGGCACCAGCAGCGCATCCGCTTCGTGGGTAAGAATTTCGCCGATCGCATCCACCGGGGTGCCAATAATGGCGCGGGCTGCCAGCATCGCCTCCAGCAGCGTGTTGGGGCAGCCGTCGTGGATGGAGGGGATGGCGAAAATATCCATATGGGGCAGGTAAGATAAGGCCTCGGCACGGCTGACCTTGCCCGTGATCACCAGGCGATCGCCCAGACCGCTGGCGGCTAACTCCTGATCCCAGTAGGCTCGCTCCTTATCCACCACGTCGCCCACCAGCAGCAGGGTAATGTCGGCCTGGGCTTTGAGCATTTTGCAGGCATCCAGCAGGTATTCCAGCCCCTTCTTATCGCGGAAGTTGCCCGACGAGCCAATCACTGTGCCCCGCAGCCGCTCCACCAAGGCAGGCTGGGGCAAAGTCTCAAAGTCGATAGGGGCAATGGAGTTCCAAAACGCCGAAGATTTTGTGCCGATGGAGGGCACCAGCACTCTGGCCCGGTGCATCAGGTCTTGGCTGACAAACGTTACCCAGTCGGAGTTGGTCAGCGTCCAGCTAATCTGGCTGAGCTGCTGGGGGCTAAACAGGTGCTTTTGCAGGTCGGCCCCGCGAATGCTGTTGATTACGGGCAGGTTATTTTCCTGGGCCAGCAGCGTGGTGAGGAAGCCCATTTCGTTGATAAAAAAGGCGTGGAGCAGGTCAAAGCGGTACTGGGCGTGGAGCGCGGCGAGCTGGTCGTAGAGGTCGCAGAGATAGTCTTGCTCTTTCGCTTGGGGCGATCGCACTGCTGCTTTCAGCCGATGCACCGTCACCCCGTCCACCGTGGCCGTTTGACAGCTCGCCCGTCGAAAAATGCCCGCCTCGGCATCAGCCTTTTCATCACGAAACACAGCGCGAAACACCGCTACATGCACCTCAAAACCCAGCTTGATCAGCATCTGAGAAATGCGGTGTACCGACTCGCCCACCCCACCCACATCGGGGGGAAATTCTAGAGTGGTGATACAAATTCGTAGTGTCATCAGTTCGTCCTCAACTTGTCGGAAATTGTCTAAAAGCTGAATTGACCTTTGCGCCCAATGCCTCCCCCTTTAAGAAGGGGGGAGCAGATTCGTTTGCTTCAGGCCGCAATCTTGTCGTTAACGCTGCCTTCCGCCAGAGGGCTATCGGACTCCAAACCCAAATCGTGCTTCTTTGCCAGCACCTTAGCTTTGTGGTGAAGGTGGCGCTGATAGAAGAAGTCATTCAGCCGCTGCTCCAGGACGTTGAGAATCTGCTCCAAACAGGCATTGCCGCGCCCAAAGGTGAGCCGCTGTTCGAGCGGCTTCACCAACAGCTCTCGCCGCCGATTGCCGATAATTTGGTAGCGCTTTTTGAAGTAAGAATCTTCCGCCAGGTTCCACTTTCGCCGCAGGTGATCGAGGCTGGCTCTGTCCCACGCATTACACCAGCGCACCATGAAGTAAGGTAGATCGTACCACTTAAAATCGGGCAGCGGGTTGCTGCCAAACAGCTCTTCCAGTCCTTTTTTGTTTTCGGCAATGCCCACGGTGTCGGTCGTAACCACAGCCTCACGATCGCAGTAAACCTTGCCCCCCACCTCTTTCACCGACAGACAAAAATCGATGTGCTCCCGCGTGGCCAACATGCCCTCATCCAGCAGGCCAATTCTGCCAAACAGGTCGGTGCGGGCCATCAGACAGTGAAACTCCACATAGTCGCACTGGATGCGGTGCATCTGGTCTTGCACCTGGGCGATCGCCTTACCCGTCAGATAAGCTTCTTGCCGCAGCCGCCGCTTCACCCGGCCATCAGGCTTCACGTCGTTGAGAATGTAGGTAGCCCCGCCCGCATTGTGGATCACGCCCAGCTCTGGCTTGCCAATGCATGTCAGCGGCCCAACCACTTCAGCGCCTGTTTCTTCCGCGCACTTCACCAACTGCGTCAGCCAGCCCGGTTCCACCACCACGTCATTTTCCAGGAAAACCACGTACTGAGACTTGGCTGCTTTCAACACCTGACGCAGGCCCACATTGCGCGCCTGATTGGGCGAAATGTAGTAATCGGTGCGAATTAGCGTGAAGCCTTTTTCCTGAGCCTGCGCATTCAGATACTTCTGAATCACTGGCGGCGTACACACATCCACGTACACTAGCTCAAAGGGATAGAGGGTGTTGCGATAGATACTCTCTAAGGATTCTTGGGTGTGGCTAAATCGCTCCCGTGGGCCAACCACAATTGTCACCCTTGGTCTGTTTTCTCGGTTCAAGTCAAAGTTGCTATTCACAATCTTATCTCCATTTACTGAGCAAGTTTTTGAGCATGAATTGAGCAATGTTCGTCAACTTATCGTCTTCTAGCTATTAGACCGAAGAGCTTATCAACGAAACAGCGCAGTGACTTCAGATAGCTGATCTTCGGAGTCAATTTCGGAAGCGAAGCCTTGCTCATGGTTACGTTGAGTGGCGGCTCCAACAAACGCTAAGGCAGCAGCAGATTCTGGATTTTCACTGAGGAATTGGTGTAGCTTCATCGCCGCCTCTGGAGCACCGTTTAGATTAAAGCAGTGTGCTTTAGGCGGCTTTTTTAGAGCGGTCAGAATATGCCGCATGAGGGGTTCTGGTGCCAAGTCATCATCAGTGAGCACTGTCAAGATATCAAGCTTTTCGAGCTTGCAGGCCCGCAAACTTTGCTCTCCCGATTGGTCTTCCGAAGGAGAAGGATAGATCAGCGATCGCACTCCAGTTTTCAGCACATTCATCGTTGTGTTGTAGCCCCCTAGGCTAATCGAAAGATCCGCCTGCTTGAGGTAATCTATCAGACGAGACGTAAAGCGACGCACCACCAGATTCGGGCTACTCATCGCCGCTATTTCCTGAAGCGTTAATAAATCTGCTTCGGGCAGATAGGGCCCCGCAAAGGCGTAAATTTTATGGGGAATGAGTTGGGCTAGCGTAGGAGCAATGGAGGCGATCGCCCGCAGCAATTCATACCCGTGCCGACCGCCGCCCACACTGACCACAATGCTCGGCCCTGGCTGATTCAAATAATGGAGATCCTCACCGTTTAGCGGCAGCGATTCGGCTTCAGACTGGGTGACATAGCCGGTATAAAATATCTCAGGACTTAGCTCACTCAGGCTTGAAAAACTTTCTTCTAGCCGCTGCAACTGCGCGTCAGAATGGTACAAAATCAGGTCATAGTAGCGGTTGATCCACTTGCAAGTCCGCGCCTGCTTTTTTGCCCGCACGCTGTCGGTCATCGCCTGGGTCATAATAATGTCGCGCAGGCAGCACACTACTTTAGTGGGGCAGCCCGACGCTTCAATATGCTTCAGCAGCGGAATCATCTCAAACCGCAGCGTGTGCTTGCTAAAAGGAAAACCCTCGGTGATCAAACAGTCGGGCTGAATGCTGTCGAAGGCGGACAAAAGCAGCGCCTGACGCCGTTCCTGCACCGCTTCTAGGGGCTGGGACTCATCCACCACTTTTAGCACAGGCCCTTCCATGTATAGCCCCGGCAGACGAATCTCGTTCACCTGGTCGGGCAGTTGAAACCCCGGCACGTCCTGCCCGCCGTGGATAAAATACACCTCGAACTGCTGGGCTAAACTGCGGACGATTTCGGTACTACGCACCAGGTGGCCGATGCCAGCTAGGTGCTGGCTATAGAACATGATTTTTTTCATGGAATTCTCTGGGAAACGTTACTCAGAAGGCGAGTATCTAACCTGATTAAGCAAGCAGTAGATTCGGTAAACAGGTGGGGAGCTTATCTTCTCCCAGGAAGGGTGGATATGGAAGCACCCACTTTTGGATAAGCTAAGTCCTTTAGATGAGCAGCGGTTTTCTTTACCCCGTGAAAGTCAAACGATCGCCCCACTGGCCCCTGCTGCAAGCAGTCCAGCACCCGCTTTGCAAACTGTTCAGGTTGCAGATCGTCTGGGCGAATTACCCGCACAATGCCCAGTTCCTCTAGCCGTTCGGCCCGCAGCGTTTGCTCTTGGTCGTCGTTGCCTGTAAAGGGCAGCACCATGGACCGGACGCCGCTGGTGAGCACGTTCATGGTGGTGTTGTAGCCCGCCATGCTGATGGAAAGATCCGCCTGGTGCATGTGGGCCAGCAGGTTGGGGGTGTAGCGCTGGAGGGTAACATTAGGACGCTGGGCGGCTTTGGACTCTAGTTCAGCGAACACTTCTGGAGGGCAAAACGGCCCGGTAAACACCAGAATTTGGTGGGGCAAATGCTCCAGATATTGAGCCGCATCCACGGTGCAAAACAGCAGTTCGTGACCAAAGCGCCCGCCGCCGACGCTGGTCAAAATCAGGGGGCGATGGTCTCCGACTGGCCTTTGGCCATCGCCATCCACCAGCGGCAGTTCCATCTCGGCATCAGCCGATTCTTGCACCACATAGCCAGTGTAGAACACGGGGCAGTGCAGGTCTTTTACCCGCGAAAAGCTCAGTTCCAAGGGTTGAAAGGTTGGGTCGCCGTGGATCAGCAGCAAGTCAAAATACTGATTCATCAGGCGGCAGATTTTGTCTTCGTGGCGGGTCTGATCTTGCTTAGTGACGACGATATCTCGCAGGCTGCAAACGACCTTTGCGCCGTTGGCTTTAGCCTGTTCGATACAGGGAATTAGCTCTGTCGAAAACCGCCGCCGCCCAAAGGGAAACAGCTCAATCACCAACACGTTGGGCTGAAAGCGATCGACGAGATCCAGCAAAATCGACGTGCGGGCGGCAAAGATGGCTTCAAGATCCTGGTCGGGGTCGATCGCCCGCAGTTCTTGAAATTCAGTATCGGTGGCGATCGCCGGTAAATTTACGACTTCAACTCCCGCCGGAATCGGAAAGTCTTCCACCACCCGACCACCGTTGACAAAGCAAATCTCAAAATCCGCCAGCAACCCGCGCACGATTTCCATGCTGCGAATCAGGTGGCCAATACCCAAAATGTGTTGGCAATAAAACAGCAGCTTTTGCTTTTTCATCAGACGGCAACCTCAACTTTGGGAAACGAACGAGAGCGAATCGGTAGCTCAAAACAGCGGGGTTCCGGGCGCAGCAGCCCCAGCAGCAGATTGGTAATGCGGGGCAGCGCGTCCATGTCGAGCTGGGTGGAGGGCGGTCGGGTGGTAGCGGCAAGCTGAGACAGCAGCGCCTGCATCAAACCGACGGGCGTCAGTTGGTCAGGATGAATCGCCTGAAATAGGCCCCTCTCGGCCATGCGCTCCGCCCGAATCCACTGCTCTTGCACTGGCTCGGTGCGGGGCACCACAATCGCCCGCTTGCCCAAGGAGAGAATTTCGCACACGGTGTTGTAGCCTCCCATCGACACCACCGCATCGGCGGCCACCATATAGCTAGCCAGGTCGTCGGTGTAGTCGAGCCAGTGGGTCTGAGGGGTCGCGGCGATTCGCTGTAGCAGTTCAGGTCGCTTGCCAGCGGGCATCTCTGGGCCACCGATCACCAGGCTGGTGAGATTTTTGTCAGGGGGCAGCAGATCTAGAGTTTGCAGGTAAGTAGTCAACAGGTGGTAGCCGTCGCCGCCACCGCCAGGGGTGACTAGCACCAGCGGGTCAGTCGCGCTCAGCCCCAGTTCTTGCCGCACCAACCAGGCGCTGCGCTGGCCACAGCCCCGGCGCACGTAGCCTGTGAACTGCGTCTTGGCCCGCAGCGCTGGCGGAAACTGGTAGGCGGTCGGCGCATCAAAGATGTCGGGACTGCCGACGATCCACACCTGGTCGTAGTGGGTTTCGGCAGTGGCGTAGTAGTTTTGCTGCTGCCACTGGGCCACAGTCGCCTCCGGGCTGTCGAGGATGTCGCGCAGCAGCAGGATTTTGCGGGTGTCGGGGCGATAGCGCTGGAGGTCGTCCAGGGTGGCTTGGAGTTCGCTTTTCAGTCCATCGGGTTTTTTATCGACCAGCACCGCATTGGGCTGGAAGTGGGCAGCTACGGTGCGGATTAGCTGCGATCGCAACTGCACCGTTTCCGCCACCTCAGTATTCAAAAAGCGCACGCCCAAGTTGCCTGCTTCATCGCGCCCCAAGCAGGGCAGCTTTACATAATCCAACCCGGCGGGCAGCCTGAGCTGGTGCAGAGCAGGGGAGCCGGAAATCACCAAAATCGATAAATCGGGCAGCGCCTTGAGCAGGTACTCACAGATCGCCACCATGCGGCGGATGTTTCCCAGCCCGAAGGCATCATGGGAATAGACGAGGAGTTTCATGGGGGAATGGG
>RFIF01000090.1 GCA_003695655.1 Cyanobacteria bacterium J069 | reverse complement strand
GGGTGTGCCAGGGCTATTCGTCAGCCAATTGCTGGAAACCCAGGTGCCGTTGGTGCGCTGGGCCCATTCGCCGCTTCTGCGACCCGTTAGCTCGACGCGGCTGCCGTTAGCCACCGTTCCCACGACTGCGCCGCCGGGGGCATTGCGGACATTCAGCGGGCTGCCGTTAGTGCGGACAAACGAGGTTGTGGTGCCGCTGCCCGTCCCCGTGCCCGGATTAGGAGTGGGATTCGGAGAGGGCGTTGGCGACTGGCTATAGGTCACGTAGCGGGCATCGATCCAGGTGCTGTTGGTGCGCTCCAAAAAGCCGCTGCTGGAGCGTCCCGTTAGCTCGACTCGCGTGCCGTTGGGCAGCGTGCCCACGATCGCCCCTCCAGGAGCGCTGCGGACGTTCAGCGGTTCGCCGGCGGTATTGACAAACCCGACGGCTCGGTCAGTGCCGCTGGGGGGTTGCGTGGGGCTGGTGCCGCCGACAGCGACCCAATCTGCCGATACCCAGGTGCCGTTTGCCAGTTCTAAATAGTTGCCATTCTTGCGCCCCGTCAGCTCAACGCGAGCGCCATTAGGCAGGCTGCTGACTACGGGGCCGCCGGGCGTGCTGCGGACATTCAGCGGGTTGCCGTTGGTTTGAACGGTGCCCGTGGCGGCCATGGCCGACCCTGCTGCGCTGACCACCAGGGCTGCTGCCAACACCTGCGCCGATAGCCACGCAGCGCTTGAGGCAGTGGGGAACCAGTCACTGAGGGGGCGCAATTCGGGAGCTGGCTCGTCACTTTCGTAGGTGAGGGCAGTATGGAGATAGGCGAGGGATTCCATAAAACGTGACCTTTATATTTGCAGGATTGCTGACAGGGGGTTTGGAGAAAGGGGGCGATCGCCAAACCTTGCAACAGTTTAATAATCAGGAATACAGCTTATTTTACTACCATTTCGGAAAGAGGCTGCCGATCTTTCAGAGATGCTACATGCGGACGCTGACTAATAGAAACGTAATCATCAAAGCTCTAAGAAAATGCAGTTCTGAAATTTTAGAATGGCTAGTTTAAACGGCTAATTCAAATGGCTAATTCAAATGGCTAAATTCTGAATGGCTAAGAGCCGGATAGAAAGCTCAGCGCTAGAATCTGGCTTCGCTGGCAGAGATTGACCCATCAAGCGTTTACAGATCTTGACGTAAAACTGGCGATCGCGCCCTGTGCAGGAAGACGAAATCGCCATCGTCAAAGTGCCCGAGCGACCGAATCTTAAGGATGATTCAGAGTTGACCTTTGCTCCCAATGCCCCACAGTCCTGACTGATTTGTTGACTAATTTTGAACAAACCGTGAGACTTTTGAGGATTGTGGGCATCTTAAAACCACTTACTGAATCAATCACACATTAGTCAAATCAGATATAAGTCCATCCTTTTGGAGCCGCTGAATAACCTATACTTTACAAATTAAAACTTAACAAGGGCGATCGCTGGTCTTTTGGCGGTCAACCGCTAGAGGGCAAGCCGCCCAGGTGCAAAAATATCGCTGAAATGTCGCTTTAACGCCGCTATAAAGCCGCTATAACCCAGATGATTGTCGGTGTTTCACCCGGTCTACAACCGCTTGCACCCCTAGTTCTGTTTTGATTTGATGGTTTAGGCAGATCCGGTTCCTTGAGCAGCCGCCACCCGCATTGCTCATCAGGAAGTCCGCTCATGAGCCTAAAATCCCACTCTAAAAAGCTTAAACGCAACGCAGTGCAAGAGAGCTTGCCGTCGGATAGCGTTGAGCAATCGGATGCCCAAGCCAGTGAAGACCCTCAAAAATTACCAGACAGTTGCGAAGATCCTCACGTAGATCAAGGAAACCCGCTACAGCCTGGGTTGCCTGCTAGCAACAGCTTGAGCAATGTTCACAGCAATGTTCGCAGCAATCTTCACAGCAATCCTCACAGTCTGGCGCAAGTCGCGCCAGCGCCGCAGACAGACGGACTGGCAGTGTCACAGTCTGGGCCAATTCCGTCTGGGGGGCCAGTTCTGTTTGGGTCAGCTTGGAGCGCCTCCCAGCCGCTCAATGTGCTGGACTCTCTACCGCCGCTGGTGCAGCCCTTGCTGGCGCTAATTCCTGACCTGGTTTATGTATATGACCTGGTAGAGCAGCGGCTCCAGTTGGTCAACGACCGAATAGCGGCGGTGTTGGGCTATAGCCTGGCAGAACTGAATCCTTTAGATAGGGTTGTGCTGGCGGCGCTGATCCACGCTGAAGATCTGGGCCGAATGCAGGCACACCTGGCGCAGGTGTTGAATCAGGAAGGCAGTGAGCAGGAAGTCGAGTTTCGGCTGCGGCATGGCGACGGCGACTGGCACTGGATGCGATCGCGCGATCGCCTACTGGCCCGCACTCCCGATGGGCGTCCCTGGAAACTGCTGGGCATCCTCACCGACATCAGCGAGCAAAAGCAAACCGCCGCGGCGCTCCAGCAAAAGGTATTAGCCGAGCAGCATCAGGTCTGGATCTCCAGGCAGACTGCCGATTTTGCCCAACTGCTGCGCCAGTCGTTAGAAATCAAAGGCATTCTTAATACGGCTGTTCAGCAGGTTCTCCAGATTTTTCAAGCAGATCGAGCACTCGTCTATCGACTGTTTGACAATGGCACCGGCAGCATTATTGTAGATGCGATCGCCGAAGGCTGTTCAGATATCTCTGGTCATCCGCCGCCAGAGAGCCTCTTCCCTATTGCCGACCGCCCCACCAGCAGAACAGGCTGGGTCTATGCCCTCGACAGTTTGGAACGGGGAGCCATCTCGGAACACTCACGGGGTATTTTGCAGCGGCTGGGCATCCGCGCCATGCTGGTGGCCCCCATCGTGCTGCAAGATGTGCTGTGGGGCTGGCTGGTGGTGCATCAGTGCCAGGGCGATCGCACCTGGCACAGTTGGGAAACCGACCTCCTCGCCCAGCTTGCCGGACAGCTCGATCTCGCCATTTCCCAGGCCGAACTCTATCAGCAAGTGCAGCGCCTCAACGCCGACCTGGAGCGGCAAATTCAGGCGCGCACGGCCGAGCTGCGGCTGGCGTCTAATTTTGAAGCCACGCTCAAACGCATCACTGACAAAGTGCGCGACAGCCTCGACGAAGACCAAATTTTGCAGAGTGCCGTGCAGGAACTGGCCGTCGCCACCGAAATTAGCTGCTGCAACGCCGCTCTCTACGACCTCGAAGAAGGCACCTCTACCATCCGCTATGAATACACCACGGCCGTTTCTCCCTATCAGGGACGAATTGCCGAACTTGCCGCCTTTCCCGAAATCTATGGCCCGCTGCTCAATGGGCAGAGCCTGCAATTTTGCTCACTGGTGCCCAACCCGGTGCGGGGGCGGGTGGCCATGTTGGCGACGCCGATCATGGATGATCAGGGCGTGCTGGGTGATTTGTGGATGATCAACCACGCTTTCTATGCCTTTGGCGAACAAGACCTGCGCATGGCGCAGCAGGTGGCCAATCAATGTGCGATCGCCCTGCGCCAAGCCCGACTGTTTCAGGCATCGCAGGCCCAGGTGCGCGAACTGGAAAAACTCAACCAGCTCAAGGACGACTTTCTCAGCACAGTCTCCCATGAGCTGCGCACGCCCATGTCCAACATCAAAATGGCGATCCAGATGTTGGAACTGTTCCTTCAGCAAGCAGGCGTGCTGGACGACGAGCCAACCCGCGCCAACCGCTACTTCAGGATTTTGCGAGAAGAGTCGCAGCGCGAAATTAGCCTGATTAACGACCTGCTCGACCTGTCCCGGCTGGATGCCGGAGCCGATGCGCTGCACCTCACCGATGTCAATCTGTCTGGCTGGATTGTGCCCCTGCTGCGCCCGTTTGAAGAACGCACCCGCAACCATCAGCAAACCCTCCATATTCACCTGGGTTCCTCCAGCTTGGGCAGCGCCGCCCCTGATGTCGATGCTGCCGCTAGCCTGCCGCTCCTTGTCACCGACCTGGCCAAGCTAGAGCGTGTGCTGACGGAACTCCTGAACAATGCTTGCAAATACACCCCGGCAGGCGGCGAGATTCGGCTGGAGCTTTGGAGTGATGCGGTGGAGAGGGATGGAACAGAAAGCGATAGCGCGACCCTTCACCCATTCACCCCGACTCTCCAGATTCGCGTTACCAACACCGGAGCCGAAATTCCCCCGGCAGAGCGCGATCGCATTTTTGAAAAGTTCTATCGCATCCCCAACAACGACCCCTGGAAATATGGCGGCACAGGCCTCGGACTCGCTCTGGTGAAGAAACTGGTAGCGTGCCTACAAGGAAAACTTGAGGTAGAGTGCATGAACGGGCAAATTCAGTTCACCGTCGAGCTGCCGCTTCAGCCACAGTCAGCACCCTGCTGAATCCCCTCAATCGCTGCTGGGTGCGCTTGCGGAATTTGAGTCTCTGCTGCTGTGGCATGTCTTAATGCGCAGCGATGGACATCACCCGCACCCCGATTTTGCACCTCAAGCTGGGAGATTCGTCCAATGGCAACCGACTTGATAGACTGGTTCACCTACACCGCCAGCCTACTGCAAGGCAGCGCCCGCTGGATGGGCTGGAACCTGTTTCTGGCGCTCATTCCGCTGGGGCTGAGCGGGTGGCTATTTTGGCAGAACTCTCGGGGGCGTCCTGCTTGGCTGTGGTGGCTGGGCATGGCGGCATTTGTCGGTTTTTTGCCCAACGCGCCTTACGTGCTGACGGACGTCATCCATCTGGTGCGAGCCATTCAGCGAGATCACTCAATCTGGGTGGTGACGCTGGTGCTGATTCCGCAATATTTGCTGTTTATGCTGCTTGGGTTTGCATCCTACGGCCTGTCGCTGCTGAGCGTGGAGCGCTGGCTGCGGCGGCGAGGGCAGCGGCAAGCGATCGCCTGGGCAACGCTCCTGCTGCATGGGTTGAGCGCCATCGGCATCTATTTGGGACGCTTCGACCGGTTCAACAGTTGGGATTTGCTGACTCGTCCTGGGAACGTCCTGGCAACACTGCTACAAAACCTGACAACCGGGCGATCGCTCGTCATCATCCTCATTTCCACGCTCGTCATCGGTGTCCTGTATGAAGTGATGAAGCAAATAACGCTGGGGCTGGTCTGCCGGATGCGGCTCAGGCGAGAACGGGGAGAGGGGGTGATGGGATGAAGGGGAATAGGGGATGAAGGGGTAGTACAATCTCCAAG
>RFIF01000089.1 GCA_003695655.1 Cyanobacteria bacterium J069 | reverse complement strand
GAATCTATTACAGTAGCTGCGGCTGATGTAGAAGCAAAAGTTGAGGAAATTCTTGAAGATTTAGGCGGGCAAACCGTTGACCGCGATCGCCTCCGAGAAGTGGTCGAGGAAGACCTCATTCGAGAGCAGATTTTTGCATTTTTGGAAGAGAACGCCACGATTGAGCTAGTACCGGAAGGAACGCTGGTCAAGGAAGAGCCTGTCGAGGCTGAGCCTGCTGCCGATGCAGCCACCGAGACGGCTGAAGAGGCGGACGCAGCCCTATCAGTCGAAGCCCTCGAATCTACTTCTGCATCTGATCCTATGGAACCTGCGCCAGCCACAGAGGCGGCTGTCAAACCTGCGGAAAAGTCCTCAAAGTCAGCGCGCTCAAAATCTGCTAAGGCAAACGCAGAGGCAAGCGAAATCGCTGAATCTGAGCCTGAGGCGATCGCCGACCTTGCCACAGCCGACGAGTCGGCGACCAAGCCCGCTGGACGCAAGCGCACCACCTCAAAACCCAAACAAACCGAGGACTGAGTTCCCAGGAATCACGGTTAGCTTTAATGAGCTTAGTTTTAGCTTTAATGAGCTTAGTTTAAGGACGGTTTTCCAGCTTTACAGATGTTTACCCTATAAACGCTCTGAACCGTCCAAATCTATAGATCTTCTAGAGATCGCCTACCCGTCTCATGCGACATAGGGCATAATGGCGGGTATGGCGTTTTCAAGCTAAGCGTCATGGTCTATGGTTTTCGTATGGATTTACAATTACGAGGTTTCGTGGTTCCGAGGTTTTGTATACGAGGTTCTGTGTAGAAAATTGGCGATCGCCAACCTTGAACTATTTTCAGAATAGCCATTGCGACATCTTCTCAAGACATTTTCTGCCGCCAGCTCTAGATCGCAGCGCAGCCCAAGTCGCAACGCAACATAACGCAATATTTGGAAGGTAATTAAGGTAATTTTGACCTGTGCCGAATGTCCCGATTAGAACCCCGATTCAGACATTTGATTAGGATCTTTAGTTACTTCCCCGCCTTCATAATCCTTCTTTCATAATCCTTTCAGTCGTTGAACAGTTTTGTATGGTTCTGCCTCATTCCTCTAGATCCCGCACTATGACACAGTCCTCTTGGGATATTTTGTCTATGGCAGCCTACCCTCTTCGTCCCTCCGCTACTATTCCGATGGTGGTAGAGCAATCTGGACGAGGTGAGCGCGCCTTCGACCTCTACTCACGACTTCTGCGAGAGCGTATCATCTTCCTAGGCACCCCGGTAGATGACGATGTGGCAGATTTGCTGGTAGCTCAGCTACTCTTCCTGGATGCCGAAGATCCTGAGAAAGACATTCAAATCTACATCAATTCCCCGGGCGGTTCAGTGACGGCGGGTATGGCGATTTATGACACTATGCAGCAAATTCGCCCCGATATCGTTACAATTTGCTACGGCTTAGCCGCCAGTATGGGCGCATTTCTCCTGTCAGGGGGAACCAAAGGCAAGCGACTATCGCTCCCTAGCTCTCGCATCATGATTCACCAGCCCTTGGGCGGTGCTCAAGGTCAGGCTGTTGATATTGAGATCCAAGCGAGAGAGATTCTCTATCACAAGCGCACACTCAACGAGCTATTAGCTCAGCATACGGGACAGCCCCTTGAGCGCATCGAAACTGACACAGAGCGCGACTTCTTTATGTCCGCTGAAGAAGCAAAAGCCTACGGTTTGATCGATCAGGTTGTCTCTCGTCCGGGGATATCCGACGTTAGAGAGACCCTCACCGCAGTGAATTAAGAGGCGACTATGTCAAAATACGACTCTCATCTAAAATGTTCGTTTTGTGGTAAGTCGCAAGAGCAAGTTCGCAAACTTATCGCGGGTCCAGGCGTATATATCTGCGATGAGTGCGTTGATCTGTGCAACGAAATCTTAGATGAGGAGCTATTTGACTCTAGCTCGACCGTTCCTCAGCCTTCCCCTCGGCGTGAGCAGCAGCCTGAAAAGCGGGCTGCTCGCGCTCCACGTCTTTCTCTCAACCAGATTCCCAAACCTCGCGAGATCAAAAAGCATCTCGACGAGCATGTAATTGGGCAAGATGAAGCTAAAAAGATTCTTTCTGTTGCAGTTTATAACCACTATAAGCGTCTGAGCTTTGTGCAAAGCAAAGCCTCTGGATCGGCGAAGGCTGACGATGTAGTTGAGCTACAGAAGTCTAATATTCTGCTAATTGGCCCTACTGGCTGTGGCAAGACGCTGCTGGCCCAGACGCTCGCTGAAATGCTAGATGTTCCCTTTGCGGTCGCTGATGCCACAACGCTGACCGAAGCAGGCTACGTCGGCGAAGATGTCGAGAATATTCTGCTGCGTCTGCTGCAAGTCGCCGACTTAGATGTAGAGGAGGCCCAGCGCGGCATTATCTATATTGATGAGATCGACAAGATTGCCCGCAAGAGCGAAAATCCCTCTATTACGCGGGATGTGTCGGGCGAAGGCGTGCAGCAAGCCTTGTTGAAAATGCTGGAGGGAACAGTGGCAAACGTGCCCCCTCAGGGCGGACGGAAGCATCCCTATCAAGACTGCATCCAAATTGACACCAGCAATATCCTCTTTATTTGCGGCGGCGCGTTTGTAGGCCTAGAAAAAGCGGTTGAGCAGCGAATTGGCAAGAAGTCGATGGGCTTTGTGCAGCCAGGTGATGCTCAGCAGTCGAAAGATAAGCGTACGGCAGATGTGTTGAAGCATCTGGAGCCAGATGATTTGGTAAAGTTTGGGCTAATTCCTGAGTTCATCGGCCGGGTGCCGGTGATGGCAGTGGTTAATCCCCTAGATGAAGATGCCTTAGCCGCGATCCTGACTGAACCCCGCAGCGCACTGGTGAAGCAGTATCAGAAGCTGATGAAGATGGACAATGTGCAGCTAGAGTTTAAGCCAGATGCGATTCGGGCGATCGCCAAGGAAGCCTACCGCCGCAAGACGGGTGCCCGCGCCCTCCGCAGCATTGTTGAAGAACTAATGCTGGATGTGATGTACGAGCTGCCTTCCCGTAAGGACGTGACGCGCTGTGCGATTACTCGCGAGATGGTGGAAATGCGCTCTACCGCAGAACTGCTGCTGCATCCGTCCTCGCTGCCCAAGCCGGAGTCTGCCTAGGACGCGTCATCAATTCACCTCACATCAATTCACCTCAGATGTCCTTGAGAAAGCAGCAAGACTACTATACCTGCCCAAACCTGCCCAAGCAAACAGGACTAGGGGCTAAAACCTTAAGAAATATAATGTTTTGCTGACAGTTGATGACAGCCCCTGGGGTTTGCTAGATGCCTTATTGTTCGATTCGCGGCGTTGATCACTATTACGAGTGGATTGGTGAATCCGACTCCATGCCTTCTGGGGACAAGCCTGTGCTAGTTTTTCTGCATGGCTGGGCCGGCTCAGCACGCTATTGGGAGTCCACCGCGCGGCGGCTGGTGGCAGATTATGATTGCCTCTTGTATGACCTCCGGGGATTTGGGCGATCGCAACTTCCTAACCCCCTTCCCGAAACCGTAGCTGCCATTGGCTATGAGCTGGAAACCTATGCCGACGATCTGGCGATGCTGCTCGACGCGCTCAGCCTTGACTGCGTAACCCTGAACGCCCATTCCACCGGGGCCTCGATTGCCGTCTTTTTTCTGAATCAGTACGCCCATCGAGTCGATCGCGCCATTCTCACATGCAGCGGCATTTTTGAATACAACCAGAAAGCCTTTGAAGCGTTTTACCGCTTTGGGAAATATGTTGTGGATTTTCGACCGAACTGGCTTCGCCATCTGCCGCTTGTAGACCAGATGTTTATGGCTCGTTTTCTGCGTCGCTCTATTCCTGCCACAGACCGACGTGCTTTTTTGGGCGACTATCTCGACGCCAACTATGAGGCAGCCCTGGGCACGATTTATACGGCTGTGAGCAAAAAAGCAGTTGAGGTAATGCCACAGGAGTTTTCTCGCCTGACGATTCCTACCCTGCTCATCTCCGGGGAATATGACCAGATTATTCCAGCCCATATGGGACAGCAGGCCGCGAGTCTGAGCGAACAAGTAACGCATCACGTCATTGCCGAAACGGGGCATTTTCCGATGCTAGAAGCCCCGGATACTTATCTGGAAATTATCGGCGCGTTTCTGAGTCAAACCCTAGAGCGCGTCATCAATTCACCTCAGAACCCTTGAGGAATCGACACTATCGGCCCGCCCAAACAAACCAGGCTAGGGGCTGAAACTCCTAAGAAACCTAAATTTCGCCGACAATTGATGACAGCCCCTAGACAAAACGACTAAGCCAGTCGCCTAGTTTTGGTGGCTTACCGATCATCCGACTGAGTTCCAGTGGTCATTGCAGACAGCACCGCCTGTTGAGCAATTTGGCTATAGAGTCCGCGCAAATGCTCCGTCATCGCATGGGCAGACACAGAGCCAGATGCGCCTGCCCCATCAGAGCGCAAGGGCATCTGCCCCAGCAGGTCGAGGACAGTCTCAGAGTTGGGCGGCGGCACAATCACCACCAACGACGGCTCTAGCTGCTGGTCATATTGCCAAAACTGCTGGAGCGGGATTGCAGACGCAACCGTCCCGCTGACAGGAGGCATTTCCGTTTCAGGGGCGATCGCATCAGAACTGGCACTCCGAAGCCGGCGCAGTTCGCTGATGATTTGTTCTTTGGTGCGTCCCCGCAGTTGAAACAGCACAAACGGGTCTTCACTAAAGCGATCGCCCAGCACGTAATACACTGCGCCAATATGCTTGCAGGGGTTCGCCGGGTCGGGACACGAGCAGCGGCTATGAATATCAAATTTGGTAAACGGAAACAGGCTTAACCCGTTTGCCGTAAAGACTTCTTCAATGTTTTGCGGCATCTCGCCTGCCAGCAGCTTGGCCGAAAAGATTGCCTGCTGCGACAGCGACTCAATCACATACTGCCACTGTTCATCATCGAACGGATCGAGCGACAGCGACACCTTGTAAGGCTCTGGTGCCGTTCCTTGAACGCGGGCATGAACCTTAGCTCCGCGAAATTCGATCGACAAAACATTCCCTTCGCGAGCATAGTTGCGGGCCCGCGCCAGCCGCCGCACCCAGCCAAATGACTCTAAAACGTCAATCCAGCGCTGGGCCCACCATTCCCGACTTGTCTGCGCCTCATACTGAGTCATGATTGCTCAAGTTCCGTAATTTCCCTTAAGGAGCATTGTCACAGTCGCAAATATAAATGTAACAATAGTACTCATTCTTGTTGTGACTTCCTCGGGTTTCTATGAATTTTGACCCTGACAGCACTGAACTGTTTGGTAGCAGCGCCGAAGAGATGCAAGCCAACCAACTGTTGAAGTATCTCCAGCACCAGTCCCCCGAGGTGCTAGCGCGAGTTGCCCGGGCTGTCAGCCCCGAAATCAAAGACATCATTTCTCAAAACGTGCAGGGGTTGGTGGGAATGCTGCCCTCAGAAGCGTTCAATATGCAAATCACGACTGACCGGGATAACCTGGCTGGTTTGTTAGCTTCGGCCATGATGACGGGGTATTTCTTGCGGCGCATGGAGCAGCGTATGGAGCTAGAAGTGAGTGTGGCCGATACCTATAATGCTTGCCGCGATGTGGGCAGCGATGAGTCACTGTAAGCGCCACCGTATTGCTGCTATATCGCCGTTGTATCGCCGCGATAGTCTCTGAGTGGCCAGCTATTCAGCTTGACACCTAAAACACTTAGTTTTGCGATCGCGGCAATGCCGTGGGACGCACGCCGATTTCCAGCACCTTGCCCGCCCGATTCACCTCTACCTGCATCAAGTCGCCGATTTGGCTGCCATCCACTTGCTCCTGCACTTCGGCGGCCGTGTTGACTGCAACCCCGTTGATTTTGACGATCACATCGCCCGGACGCAGCCCCGCTGCCGATGCTGGCGTATCACTAAGAACTTGCAAAATCAACACGCCCTGATCAACCGCCAGCTCAAAAGTCGTTTCGGGATTTTGCTTGAGTTCTGTCTGCACAGCAGGCGTCAGATTGGTCATTTGAATCCCCAGGAACGGATGCTCGACCTGCCCCATGCTAAATAGCTGGTCAGCAATTCGTTTTGCAGTTTCAATCGGAATCGCAAATCCGAGTCCCTGAGCGTTGGCACGAATGGCCGTGTTCATGCCGATCACCTCGCCCCGGTCGTTGAGCAGCGGCCCACCCGAATTGCCGGGGTTGATGGCGGCGTCAGTCTGGATAAAGCGGACGCGCCGATCGGGCCCGCCGACTTCGGAACTCGATCGCCCTGTAGCGCTGATGATCCCGGCTGTTACCGTGTTGTCTAGCCCTAAGGGGTTGCCGATGGCGATCGCCCATTCTCCTGGCACCAGGTTTGTAGAGCCACCCAGGGTTACAGTGGGCAGGTCACTGGCCTCGATGGCGATCGCCGCCACATCGGTGACTTCATCCACGCCTACCACACTGCCCTGAAACTCGCGCCCGTCCTTCAGGATGACCCGCACCGTCTCTGCCCCTTCCACCACATGGGCATTCGTAATAATTTGCCCATCCGCCCGAATCACAAAGCCCGACCCAGTTCCCCGCTGCAAGCGTTCCGGCAGACCCGGCGCTCTCTCCTCCCCAAAAAACCGCCGAAAGAATGGGCTAGTGCCCTGGGGAGCCTGACTGACCGGGCGGGATGCGTCAATTCGCACCACAGCCGGGCCGACCCGCTCTGCGGCGGCGGCAATAAAGTTGTAGGGTTGGGCACTGGGGGGAGTCGAGGGCGATCGCTCATTGGTCACAGGAGCTAGCGCCAGCGGCGGAGCGGCGGGGCTGGGCAGAGGCAAAAGCTGCGCCGTGCGGCTCGGGCGGGCGGATTGCCAGGCGGCATGTCCCGTCATGCCGACCCCAATCCCCACTGCTAGCACAGCAGTATAGGTGCCCCAAGATTTCAACAACCTGACCATGTGATGAATTAAGTGACGAGTGTGTTTGCAGTGCAGGAAGACTTGGATAAAGCGCCGATAAAGCACCGTATTTTTCACCCCGCCATCCGTACTTTAACCAAGCACACCGATGTTAGAACAACCGCTTCCAGCGTAATCGCTCCTGGATTTTTTTGCAGGGGAGAATCAGGGAAATCTTCCGCAAGAATATTTACAAGAATATTTAGCGGCTGGCTAGGATGGAGACATTTAAGACTAAGGCCAGCTTAGGCAAAGCTAAATCAAACAGCTAAGTCAAACAGCTAAGTCAAACACTGGGTAGGGAAGACTTGATGATGCACGGGAACTGGTTTCACTGGGAGGGGAGCACTCCGCTGAAGCACGGCTGCGATCGCCCAAATGAGAGTCCGCATCCGCCAAAGCAGAACCGATGGCAGACCATCCGCAACCGATGGGTGGTGGGCTTAAGCAGCATGGCTTTGATGGGAGCCGGGCTAATGGGGTTGGCTCAGGAGGCGATCGCCCAGTCTGCCGATGCTACCCCCGAATCGCTCTGCCCTGCCCCGGTGCTGTCGCGGCTGACTCGCTATCAAACCCGCTCTGGCGATACGATCGCCACCCTAGCCCAGCGCCATAACCTGACGCCAGAAACCCTAATCGGCATGAACCCGGTGCTGCGTCAGGGCAATCCGCCAGCGGGCACCAATCTGCTGATTCCCCCCATCAACGGGCTGCGAGTAGAGGTGCCCGCAGGGCGCACCTGGCGCGACTTGGCCCAGCAGTATCGAGTGCGAGCCGATGTGCTGTTTGAAGCGAATGGCTGTCGTGCGCCGGGTCGGGTGGCCTTTGTGCCCGGAGCAACTTCGACTTCAGACTCGTCTGCTGGCAGAACCACCACTCCTAACGCGACGACCGACCCCAATGCTCGTCCCAGAATCACCAGTCCCGACCGGGCCGCTGCCATCCTCAGGACACACCCGCTGGGCGGTGCCAACGCAGCACTGGTCATCAAAGGCTATGGCTGGCAGATCGATCGCCTGTCGGGCCGGGTGGTGTTCAATAGTGGTGTAGATCTTGCAGCGACCGAGGGCACTCCCGTCGTTGCAGCCGGCGAGGGCACGGTCGCCTTTGCCGCCAGTCAGGGCAACTATGGCAACCTGATCGTCGTCAATCATCCAGAGGGGCTGCAAACCCGCTATGCCCAGCTTGGCGCAATCCAGGTGCAGGTGGGTCAGCGTGTGCAAGGGGGCGATCGCCTGGGCACTGTGGGACGCATCACTGCCGATCAGGAGCCGTTTCTGCGGTTTGAGGTGCGTTCTAATTCCGATCTGGGCTGGGTCGCTCAAGATCCAAGTCTTTACTTCCGCGATATGCAGATCGGACGGTAGGGCAGGATGAGGCGTTTTGGACACTCTCCAGCCACGCCAAGATGAGCAGGGCTAAGGGCTGTCATCAATTCTCGGCAAATCACTCGGCAAATCACTCGGCAAATCATTAGGTTTCTTAGGGGGCGTTAGCCCGCTGCTTGGTTTGCCTGGGGCAGGCGCGATAGTGTCGATTCCTCAAGGATTCTGAGGTGAGTTGATGACGCGCCCTAAACTTTTCAGAATGACATCTACTAGACGCAGCTCTTACACTAGAGCAGTGCTTGGACTGTAGTGCTTTTAACAATTTCTGGAGATAGGTAAACTATGTCGATTGCAGCGGTTCTCCTCTCGCCCTGGAGTGGCAGCGTCCGCAGGTCTGGGTCAAATCCTCGCAGCCAGCGATCGGCTGGTCGGCAGCGATGGCGATCGCTCGGAGCGCTGGCAGGGGGGCTGGCGATCGCCCTCCATAGCCTGGCGCTGCCAGCGCTAGCCGACCCCTTCCGCACGGTCAGCCCGCGCAACATCGACCGCAACGCCGAGGCCGCATTCCTGGCTATGTTTGCTGAGGGCGACTATGTGCAGGCCGCCAAGTTGCTCGAAGATGCCTCCCGCAATGAGCCGTTAGCCCATGCCCTGGCGGCCTCCCTGGCCTATTTAGACCAAGATTGGGACACCCTGCGCGATCGCGCCAGCCTCACTCGCCGCTCGGCCGAGCGCCTGATCCAGCGCGATCCGCTGCGAGGCAACATCTATTTGGCAGTCGGCCACTTTCTGGAAGGCGGATACACGCTCTCCACCCAAAGCACCGTGGCTGCCACCCCCACGATTATTCGCGAACTTCAGCGAGCCTTTAGTGCCCTGGGCGAAGCAGAAAAAGTAGCACCCGATGATCCAGAGCTAAATTTGGTGAAGGGCTACATCGAACTCTTTTTAGCCACCAACTTGCCCTTTAGCAGCCCCGAACAAGCCCTAGAAAAACTGCAAACTTACGCCGGCCCAGAATACCTTGCTCAGCGAGGCATCGCCATCGGCTATCGCGATTTGGAACAATTTGACCCTGCACTAGCAGCAGTCGATCAAGCCCTGGCAGAAACGCCTAACAACCCCGATCTGTACTACCTCAAAGCTCAAATTTTGGTGCGCCAGGAAAAACATCGCGAAAGCCTCGATTTCTTCAAGCTTGCTCTAGAAAAAGAAGCCCAGCTTCCTCAAAGGTTGGCAAATCAAATCGCTTGGGAAGAATGCCGCGCTCAGGGCGTTGTAGAAGGACTACGGGACGGGGTGAGCCGTCAGCGCTGCAATCCACTACTGCGTCGCCGCTAGACGAAGGCGGTGGAGTGACGGGGTGTTGGAGTGTTGACGCAATTGATCTGTCTTAAACATTTCAACACTCCAAACTGTTCAGGACTTACGCAGTTGAAACGAGTGTTATGGATTCTGGATGATTTTTCGCGGGTGCAGCCTGCGAAAAATCATCCAACTGCGTAAGCCCTAACTCCAAACGCTTGATCCGTGACTCCTGATGTTTGCCTCTGATCATGTCAAAATCGTGCCGCCCATCAGCTTGCGATAGCGATAGGCTAATTCCTGCTTCATCAGGGGCCAGCGGTCTAGCGTTGCGTCTTTAGTCATAGCGGTTTCTGCGGCTTCGCGGGCTAGACCCAGCACCTCCTGGTCTTCGACGAGGCTCGCCAGGGCAAAGTCGGGCAGTCCCGATTGCCGGGTGCCTAGCACCTCGCCCGGCCCGCGAAACCGCATATCCATCTCTGAGATAAAGAATCCATCCTGGGACTGCTCCAGCACCTTGAGGCGCTGGCGAGCCGGTTCTGATTTTGTGCTGCTCATTAATAGGCAAAAGGACTGGGCTGCGCCCCGCCCCACTCGTCCCCGAAGCTGATGAAGCTGCGACAGCCCAAACCGTTCGGCATGTTCGATCAGCATCACGCTGGCATTGGGTACGTCTACACCCACCTCGACCACCGTTGTAGACACCAGAATTTGCGTCTGCCCGTCGCGAAACTGCGAAATCGCCTCGTCTTTTTCCGCAGAGGTCATGCGGCCATGCAGCAAGCCGATTTGAAACTCTGGGAAAATCATTTCCCGCAGGCGCTGATATTCCTCGATCGCCGATTTGAGATCCAGTTTTTCCGACTCTTCCACCAGCGGCAGCACGATGTAGACTTGCCGCCCCTGGGCGATTTCGCGGCGCATCAGGTCATAGGCGTGCGATCGCTCTTTTGCGGTCAGCACATTGGTCTGAATCGCCTTGCGCCCCGGCGGCAGTTCGTCGATCTGGCTCACGTCCAGGTCGCCGTGTAGCGTCAACGCCAGCGTCCGGGGAATTGGCGTGGCGGTCATCGTCAGCACATGCGGATGGTCGCCCTTTTGCTGGAGCCGCGCCCGCTGCTGCACGCCAAACCGATGCTGCTCGTCAATCACCACCAGCCCCAGTCGGGAAAACTGCACCGGGTCTTCGATCAGCGCGTGAGTACCCACCAGCAGCGGCAGCGCACCCGTGGCTAAATCGGCGTGAATCTGGCGACGCTTGGCAGTTTTAGTTGATCCGGTCAGCAGTTCGACCGACAGATGCATCAGGTTAAACCAGCCCACCAGCTTGCGATAGTGCTGCTCGGCCAGCACCTCCGTCGGAGCCATCAGTGCCGCCTGAAACCCCGATTGAATCGCTGCCAAAATCGCGACCACTGCCACCACCGTTTTTCCAGACCCCACATCGCCTT
>RFIF01000088.1 GCA_003695655.1 Cyanobacteria bacterium J069 | reverse complement strand
GGTAGGCCTTACGCAGTTGGGTGATTTTTCGCGGGCTGCGCCCGCGAAAAATCACCCAGAATCTATACAACTCGTTTCAACTGCGTAAGTCCTGTCAGGATCAAAGGCTGTGGGAGCCGTGCCGTACTGCTTGGCGCTGCCGCCACCGCCATTGGGGCCGGAGCCAACCGCCTGGAGGCGGACGGCGAAGGTCTGGTTTAGAAACTCTTGCACCGTCAGACCTGCTTGAGCAATCTTGAAGGTGGTGGATGTCAGCAGACCACCCGCAGCGCCGGTCGTGCCAAACTGAACGGCCATTTCAAATTTCTGACCGATGTTGCCACCGACGATATTGTTGGTGTCGAACGAAACCTTCGTCACATCTGCACCTGTGACGCTGCTTTTGTTGATTGTCTTGTGGTTGAAGGTGCCGCCAAAGTTGAAGTAGACCGCTAGCAGGTCGCCGATATTGGTGGAATCGTTGACCTTGAGCGTCACCTCAACGCCATCTTCCACGTCTCTAGCGAAAACATCCACATCAACCGGGCTGCTGCCACGGTCTTCGGCGGCCGAGAAGCTGATGCTGGCTGCGTCGGCGGGGTTGACCGCTGCCAGCAGAACCGCGACGCCCGCAGAGGCGATCGCCATAGACCAGGTAGTGAGTGCGTTTTTCACGAATCCAAACCTCTTTATGTACAGGACTTACGCAGTTGAAACGAGTTCTGTAGATTCTGGATGATTTTTCGCGGGCACAGCCCGCGAAAAATCATCCAACTGCGTAAGTCCTAATGTAGTGATCGATGGAGTGATCAAAGTGCGCCATGCGCGGCAAAGTAGTAGCGCTGGGCGCGAGACATTGCATTTCTGACTACATCCAAGGTACCCAGTCCTTCAATTTATGTTTCTTTTTATACTAATATCTTGATGCAACCTTTGAACTTTACTGCCGTTAAACCAATTCTCATAAAGCCATCCGGAAACTCTTCTGAAACCTATGAGGCGGCGTGTTTTGACATACGCGAGGCTGGGCGATCGCCCAACTCCATCCAGCAGATTTCAATGTATCAAAAGTAGATTTATTGACGGTATATATACCGTTAAAGTACTGAGACTTTTAAGGCAAATCTCAGCCAGAGGCATTTGGCACAGAGATACCTGCGTAATTGCCTATAGATTGATCACGCCCCGCCTCAGGCTGAATCACGAAACCTCGGGCCTCAATGCTTTTTTGAGGGCGTGAATCGCAAATTTGGATGGGCCGAAGTCGTGCTCATTTCCTGGCTGGCTCTCAGACTAAAAACCGCTTTTGGGAGCCGCTGAAGCCGGCTCTATCAGCAGCGCACCAATCGGCTGATAGAGCGTGTCTCGCTGCTGCACAGGGCGCTTGAGTTGTTGAATGGCAGATTGCAGCTCGGCGGCTGTCTTGCAGGTGCCGCCCTGGGCCCCCGCCATGGTGGTGATATGTTCTTCCATCAGGGTGCCACCCAGGTCGTTGCAGCCCCAGGTGAGGGCTGCGGTTGCGCCCGCCAGCCCCAGCTTTACCCAGCTCGGCTGGTGGTTGGCAATCCAATTGCCCAAAAAGAGCCGGGACACTGCGGTCAGCTTGAGCGCGTCGGCCAGCACGGGCTGGTCGCGCCCCACCCGGCGGCGCAGCGGCTTGGGCGCTTCCTGACCGACAAAGGGCAGCAGAATGAATTCGGTGATGCCAGTATGGCCGTTTGCCAGAGATGCTTGCTGGAGCGATCGCACTTTGCCTAGGTGCCGCATCTGCTGCTCCGGCGTTTCGATGTGGCCAGACAGCATCGTGCTGGTGCTGGGCATTCCCAACTGATGCGCTGTGGCGACGATTTCCAGCCATTCTGCCGAAGTGATTTTTTCAGGGCAGAGGATCTTGCGCACGTCGTCATCTAGCACTTCGGCCGCCGTTCCCGGCATCGAGCCAACGCCTGCTGCTTGCAATGCCGCGATCACCTCGGCATAGCTCAGCCCATCCTGGCGGGCAATGAACTGCACTTCCTGCGGCGAAAAGGCGTGCAGATGGAGCCGGGGAAACTCGGTTTTGATGAGATTGATCAAACGGACGTAGTAAGGGAGCGATCGCCCGTCAATCTGCGCCTCCGGATTCAGCCCACCCTGCATACAGATTTCCGTCGCGCCCTGCTGCACGGCTTCGGCGGCTTTTTCCAGAATCACGCCCTCATTGAGCCAATAGGCCCCGTCTTCGTCGGCATCACGGCGAAAGGCACAAAAGCTACAATGCTGCTCGCAAATATTGGTGTAGTTGATGTTGCGGTTGATCACATAGGTGACGGTATCGCCGACCTGCTGCCGCCGCAGCTGATCAGCGGCCTGGCGGAGAGCGGCGATCGCCCCTGGATCTGTTTGCCGCAGCAGCGTCACGCCCTCCGCCTCGCTCAGGTCTGCCCCCGACAGCGCCCGCTCTAGGATGGGGTCGATCGTGGCTGACGGGGGAGTTCCTGAGTGGGTCGCTGTCATGGGATTCTCAATAAACCTCTGGGCACGCAAGTCGTCTGTGCGCTAGTCGATGTAGGTGACGACCTCTTCCAGAGGATAGCGAACCTTGGGACGCGCTGCCGATTTATCATCCTCAGCGCGATAGCCCGCCGGACACATCACCACCGCAGCGTAATCTCCACCAGCAAGTCCCAGCAGTTCATCCACCTTAGCAGGTGCAAAGCCCTCCATTGGGCAAGTGTCTACGCCCAACAGCGCTGCCGCCGTCATGAACTGGCCCAGCGCAATGTAGGTCTGGCGCTTAGCCCATTCGTGCAAATCTAGCGGATAGGGCGGCTGCGCCACAAATCCCTTCACCATATTGGCAAAGCCCTGCAAGTTTTCGACGGATGTTTGCTGAACTTCAGCCATGCGCTCAATGTAGTGATCAACATCAGCGGCGTCGGTCTTGATTTTTGCAGCAAACACCACCAGATGCGACGCATCGGCTACCTGCGTCTGCCCCCAGGATAGGTCTACGATCTGGCGGCGCAGGTCAGGATTGCGGACGACCAAAAACTTCCAGGGCTGAAGCCCAAAGGAGGAGGGTGCCAACAACAGACTTTGCTCCAACACCGACCAAGTAGATTCAGGAATTATTTTTGACGGGTCAAACTTCTTGGTGGCGTAGCGCCATTGGAGCTGCTGGAGAACAGTGTCAGCCGAAACGACAGTTGGCACGATAGAAGCCGGATCAGCGGAAATAGTCATAAAAGTTGCCTGCTGTAATGTGCATCAAGAGGAGAATCACCCTGTGGCGATCGCCCGACGCCAGGATGAATTGGATTACTCTTCTAGGGAATCTTTTTAGGTTTTGTCGCAATCAAAGCCTTAAACGACAGCCGTGATAGAAGAACTAATTAATATTTACTTAATATTTTGACACTGTAAAGCTCACAAGCCAAAACCTTGCAGGCTGGGCAGCGATGAAGTGTCCTGGATAACCAGTTCAATGGCTTGCCGGGTGACCCAGACGCGAGCAGACATGGGCAGAAGGTCGGCGGGGCGCAGGCGAGTGGGGCGATCGCCCCACCACAGATGGGCATCTTGAGTCGCTATTCAATCCGCAGGTTGAACAGCAGCCGCGTGTAGAGATTGGCTGGGTCATCCAACAGCTCAAAAATCGCCAGATCGGATTGCAGCGCTTCCAGGCGATCGCTCAGCAGAGTCTGATTTTGCCCAGTTTCCGGCAGGCGGTTCTGCAAATCGGACAAAATCTGTTCGCCAAAGCTGAGGCGCTTGGGATATTCCTCCACTGACCAGGTTTTCAGCTTGGCCTGGGCGGCCGCCTCCTTCAGCGCCGCTTGCAGACCGCCCAGTTCGTCCACCAGTCCCACGTTTTTGGCTGCCACGCCCGACCATACGCGCCCCTGTCCCACCTCGTTGACCTGTTCTCGCGAGAGGGGACGCGCCGCTGCCACCGTGTCCAAAAAGGTGCCATAGGCCTGCTCTGCCATGCGTCGCAGCAGCGCCATTTCGGCTTCGGTGCGGGGGCGCGATGTGGTTTCAATGTCAGCATAGCGCCCGGTTTTGATTACATCCCAGGTGACGCCGTTGCGGTTGGCCAGGGCTTGAAAATTGGGCACCAGCCCAAACACGCCGATGGAACCGGTGATGGTATTGGGGGAGGCAAAGACCTTGCTGCCCTGGGCGGCGATGTAGTAGCCGCCGGAGGCCGCCACGTTGCCCATCGAAGCGATCACGGGCTTTTCCTGGCGCAGCAGCGTCACTTCGCGGGCAATCAGGTCAGAGGCCACCGCACCGCCGCCGGGACTGTTAACCCGCAACACGACGGCTTTGATGTCTGCATCCAGCCGCAAATCCCGCAGCAGCTTTACAAAGCGATCGCTGCCAATCTGTCCCGTGC
>RFIF01000087.1 GCA_003695655.1 Cyanobacteria bacterium J069 | reverse complement strand
CATCCGGGTGGTGTCGGAGGTGCTGTCGTCACACGGCTCCACCTCAATGGGGTCCGTCTGCGGGTCCACGCTGGCGCTAATGGACGCGGGCGTGCCGATTGCCAAACCCGTCAGCGGGGCGGCAATGGGGCTGATTAAGGAAGGCGACGAAGTCCGCATCCTGACCGACATCCAGGGCATCGAAGATTTCCTCGGCGATATGGACTTTAAGGTGGCTGGCACCGACACCGGCATCACCGCTTTACAAATGGACATGAAGATTACGGGACTGCCCGTGTCCATTGTGGCAGAGGCGATTACCAAAGCCCGCGCTGCCAGGCTGCACATCCTGGAGAAGATGACCGCCGCCATTGACAAGCCCCGCGAGGAGCTGTCGCCCTATGCGCCGCGCCTGCTCACCATCAAAATTGATCCTGAGTTCATTGGGATGGTCATTGGGCCCGGCGGGAAAACCATCAAGGGCATCACCGAGCAAACCGGAGCCAAGGTGGACATCGAGGACGACGGCACCGTCACGATTTCCGCTATCGACGGCGAAAAGGCCAAGGCGGCCCGCGCCATCATCGAAGGCATGACCCGCAAGCTCAGCGCGGGCGATGTCTATGTCGGCAAGGTAACGCGGATCATCCCCATCGGCGCGTTTGTGGAGTTCCTTCCTGGCAAGGAAGGCATGATCCACATTTCGCAACTGGCGGATTACCGGGTAGGCAAGGTGGAAGATGAAGTGGCGATCGGTGACGAGGTGATCGTGAAGATCCGCGAAATCGACCAGCGTGGCCGGATCAACCTGACCCGTCTGGGCATCCATCCCGACGAAGCCACAGCGGCACGGGGCGCAGTCGCACAGTAGCCGACAGAGATCAAAGATGAGGAATGAGGGGGCGGGCGACCGGGTTTTAGTTTTACCCTGGCGCTTGCCCCTTCTAGATCAGATCCGTTCTTTTGAGGCGGGCAAGATTTTGATGCGGCTGAAGCCACCGTCCAGCCGCTTGAGTAACTCCAAGTCTGCATCGGGCAGCGGCGCGATCGCCTCCGATCCAGATACAGGTTTTTCCAAAAACGCAAAAGCCCGGCGAAACTGGCGCGAGTCTGCCGCCAGCGGTGCATCTAGATGGCAGGGCAAAATCCGGTGAAAGTCCCAGCTTGCGACTTTGGCGGCCCAGTCCAGGGTTTCCTGTGGGGCACGATTTAGAATCAGCGTTTGTAAGATGGGAGCGACGAGCAGCCGCCCCTCGCCTCTCAAGGCGGCAAACGACTCCTGCCAGCCCGGTTTCCAGCGGAACGGATATAGCCCAAAGTAGTTGCGCCGAGTGCGATCGCCCACCTTTTGCGCCTCGCGCAGCACTTCACCCCAGGGCGGCACCTCCAGCGCCCCCGGACTGAAATAGAAAGCAAATAGCGCCATCCGCTGCCAGCCCTTGCGGCGATTGGCGGGCGTGTCTTCGATGGCGTCAGTAGCGCGATCGCGGGCATGAAACAGCAGCGGAAATGGGTCAAGCTGCACCACGGGCGGTGGTTCAGCCGGAATTGACACAATCGAGTCGGTGATCAGCAGCGTGCGCGATCGCCGATGGAAAAAGGCTACTTCTTCAAACGGGCCCACGCCGAGATTGATTGGCCCCAACACCGCATAATCAAACTCGTCGGCAAAGGGCGCGTCTTGCGGATCGTCTGGGAGCGGGTGTGTCCGTCCTGGCGGCAAGCCCAGCCAGCTCAGCGGCAGATTTAGCGGAAAGCTCCACTGGTGCGGTGCCACACACACTTGCGCTGCCCGAAACTGTCGGGCAAACGGGCCAACGAATACCTTATGCTCGATCCCGGATACCGTGGGCAAAATAATGTACTTTACTTCGCCGTATTGCGCTTCTAGCTCTTGCAGCCGCCGCAAACATTCGCGGGTCGGGGCGATCGGCGCATAAACTAGCAGCCCGCCGGCCGCCAGCCGCACCACTGTCATGCGAATTGGCACTGTCACATAAAAGATTCCCTGGATTTGGTCAAACGTCCACAGCGTGTCTTTGACGACTTCGGTACGCAGCGTGCGCCGATTGCCATAGGGGTAGAGTGGCACGATGGGCCAAAAGGGCCAGCGCCAATCAGTGGATTGATCCGATGATTGATCCGAATTGTCTAACGGGGGAGTTGGCGATCGCCCCAGTTGCCGATCGGTGCCGCTCTCATTCAGAGTGGAGTCATCCACAGCCTTCAGTCCAAACGATTCAGACAGGTGCGCGAGTTCAGGACTGATGCGAAAGCGATCGCTCTAGGTCTCTTTAGCTCTAGGTCTCTTTATCAAAGGGTTTTCGAGCCGATCCCCCTAAATCCCCCTTAGCAAGGGGGACTTTGAGGCGGCCGCTCTAGATCTCTTTATCAAAGGGTTTTCGAGCCGATCCCCCTTAAATCCCCCTTAGCAAGGGGGACTTTGAGGCGGCCGATCTAGATCTCTTTATCAAAGGGTTTTCGAGCCGATCCCCCTAAATCCCCCTTGGCAAGGGGAACTCTGATAAGGGAGACTTTGAGCTGTCCGGTTCCCCCTTATTAAGAGAGCGGCGTCAATCTTCAGTCCTATTCCTATCTAATCGCCAAACCTGGGGCTTTAGCAATCCTAAATCACGCCGTATTCGCGGAACCAGGCCTGCAAACGCTGCCAGCCGTCGGCTGCCGCATCGGCGCGATAGCTGGGGCGATAATCAGCGTGAAAGCCGTGGGGAGCATCAGGATAGACGATGATTTCACCGGGGGCGTTGGCGTCCTTCAGGGCAGATTTCATTTGCTCCACCGTGTCTAGCGGAATGCCGTCGTCCTTTTCGCCGTACAGGCCCAGCACGGGCGCACTGATTTTTGCTGCTATATCGACGGGATATTCGGGTTGCAGCTCGGTAGGAGTGCCGACCAGCCGACCGTACCAAGCGACACCTGCTTTGAGCTGGGGATTGTGGGCGGCGTAGAGCCAGGTGATGCGCCCACCCCAACAAAAGCCCGTGATGCCCAGACGAGACGGGTCGCCGCCAGAGCCAGTAGCCCAGGCAACTGTGGCATCCAAATCAGACATAACCTGGGCGTCGGGCACTTGCGCCACAATGGGGCGAATGGCGTCAATGCTGGGAAGCTGAGTCACATCGCCCTGCCGCTCAAACAGGCTGGGGGCGATCGCCAAATAGCCCAACTGCGCCAGCCGACGACATACGTCCTGAATGTAGGCGTGGACGCCAAAGATTTCCTGCACAACCAACACAACTGGGAAGATCGTCCCGGTGCTGGGCATGGCGCGATAAGCGGGAATGTCGCGATCGCCTGCGGGCACTGAGACAAAGCCTGCGGTCAGCCCTGCATCACTCGTGGTGGTCACGGTTTCGGCGGAGATGGGACGTACCGCCACAGCAAAGCCCGCTGCCAATGAGCCTAGCAGCAAGTCACGACGACGAATGCCCAGCGGCAAACGAGAGTTAGAAGCATTGGGGGACATAGAAAGCGCCTAGTGTTAAATTCTGTAAACTGCGTCTGGACAGAATTGTAGCGCCTTCGGGGCGATCGCCCGAATCCCTCTCTGGATAGACTGCTCTGGTCAGCCTGCTTAAGCTTTTTCTTAAGCTTTTTCCCGGCCCTGGCTCAAGTTTTCGCCGATGCCCTATGAGCTAAGGCATGTTTCAAAACCTGCTGAAGGGGTAATTTTTCGTGCGCTTAGCGCACGAAAAACCAGCCTTTAAACAACCCTAGCTAATTAACCCCGACCGCAGCGCCAGCACTGCTGCCTGGGTGCGATCATCTGCACAGAGCTTGTTAAGAATATTGCGGACGTGCGTTTTGACCGTGCCCACCGTGATGAACAGTTGCTCGGCGATCGCCGCATTGCTATACCCCGCCACAATCAGCTCTAAAATTTCTAACTCCCGCTCAGTTAGCGGCGAATTCTCCAATAGCTGCTCAACCTCTGGCTTTACAGCGCTAATGCTCACGGTTTTGGTTTCCATGCCCATGCTTTCTGGCACGCCCTGACGCATTTGTCGCAAGACAATTCCGGCGATCGTCGGGTCGATCCAGGAATTTCCACCATGCGTTGCGTGCAGGGCCTCTGCCAGCTTGTCGATGCTGATGTCCTTCATGCAATAGGAATCTGCCCCTGCTGCAAACGCCGCCAGTACCGACTCCTCACTGTCATGCATGGTCAAAATCAGCACCTTCGTCTTGCGCTCCTCAGGAGTGCCGCTCTGCTGTTCGCGAAACTTCCGCGTTAGCTCGATGCCGTCCATATCCGGCAGCCCAATATCCACAATCGCCACATCCGGCGGTGAATCTTGCAGCATTCGCAGGCCCCCGGCTGCGTTGGCCGCTTCCCCCAACACCCGAATGCCCGCTTGCCGCTGTAGCGCCGCCCGCAAGCCCACCCGAGTCAGGTCATGGTCTTCAATCAGGGCTACGCTAATCTCACTCGTCATTGCTGTTTCCATAGTGCCTTGTTGCGATTCCATAATGGTTGATAAATGGTTGATAAATGGTTGATAAACCTAATACGGTGCTGAATATAGGGGCTGGTATTCAGAATATCTACGCCTGTCCACCTGTGTATGCCCAAATAAATCTACGCACCTAGATACACTCGAGCCTTGGTGCGCCTGGGGCTTAATCCGACTGAAGCCTGATAAATCCTGACAAAAACTTTGACAAATTTATTAGGCTGGTGATCCTGCGGGTAACTCATTGACGATTGCGTCAGTATTTAACGATTACGCTGGCACAACTGCACTGGCAACTACACTTGACGCAACCGCAATTGACACTGGCAAAACATCATTAGCAAAACGACTGCACTGGCAATTACAGCAATTATCATGTCAACTACATTTGACAACTGCATGTCAATTGCATTTGACAACTACATTCGGCAGTTCAATTGCATCTGGTTAAATTGCATCTTGCATTTGATAATAATCTGGATTTTTCATTCCAAATCAGAAGATAGCCAGCATTATGAATGGCAGCTTGTACACTCGTCATCCATCAGCAGAGGGAGGCTAAATTTGCCAGGAATGGAAAAGATACTACTCAAGGCATACCCTGTCTATTCTGAGAGCTGCGAAGATTAAGAATAATTGCAATGTGAAGTCGTTTGCACGGCGGCGGTGAACAAAGGAACATCACCGTTAGCACCAGATAGGGGTTTATGGTAGCTGAATGCCCCAACCAGACGGAATCAGCGACCCTAAATCCAGGGGAACGAAGTATGAAGCGTAGAAACCATCCGTTGAGGTTACTGAATGATCAGTTCTTGAGTGGCTGGTCGAATTTGCCAGTGTCCTATCGTGGGGCGGCAGTGGCGGCGATTCCGGCGGCTTGTCTAGCAATCACCCTGTGGGCGTGGGTGTGGTCAAGAGATATGCTGGGGCAGGTCAGAAGGCAAATTGAAGCAACCCGCGATGTCATTTCTTTGACAGACAAGGTGCTGATTGAGCTGCTGAGTGCAGAAACCGGGGTGCGCGGCTATGGGGCAACCCGCAATAAGGAATATCTTGCTCCCTATCGGCACGCTGATGCCAGCTTTGACAGCATTTTAAACCAGCTCGAAACCAGCTATGCATTTGAGACCGTGCCTCAGCCCGAAGGAGTGCCGCTTGAGGGGCTTGAAAAACTGGAAAGCTTGGTCAACCGCAGTATGGGGCTGCTAGACAACATTGTCCAAATGCTAGAGCGACAGCCCAATTTGAGGCTCTCTGAGCCTCAAATGGTGATTTTGCTGGATGAAGGAAGAACGACCGTCGATCAGGCCCGATCCCTGGTTGACGACGTGCAAAAAGCTGAGCAGGGCCGGCTGAAACAATATACCGAGACTCGCGCTAAGCTGCTGCGGTTGACTTCTGGCGTGATTGGGCTGACGGCGGGCATGAGCCTGATGGGGTCGGTGGCGGCGGTGTACTTGTTTCGTCAGCTTGACCGTGAGTTGCGGAGCCGGGAGCGGATGCTGCAAGAGAGCAAGCTGCTGCTTCAGGCGATCGTCGGGAATGTGGTGGATGGCGTAGTGACGCTGGATCACCGAGATGAAATTGAAATTTTTAATGCGGCGGCAGAAACGCTGTTTGGCTATCGAGCGGATGAAGTCGAGGGTAAACCCCTTGATGTGCTGCTAGCGCCCCCTGCCAATGACGTGACAGGCAGCGAGAACAATGCGTTGTCGATGATTCAGCCGGGGCAACCGTGGCAAGCGGTGGGGCAGCGACAGGACGGTTCGCGGTTTCCGGTGGAGATTTCGCTGAGCGAGATTCAGTTTGAGGCGCGGCGGATCGCCATTGTGCGCGACATTACTCAGTTTTTGGAAACGGAGGCAAAGCTGAAGGCGCGGGCTGATGAGCTAAATCGGCTGACGCAAGACCTGGCTGAAACGAATGAGATGTTGGAGGATCGCAACCGGGAGCTAGAGCAATTTGCTTATGTAGCGTCCCATGACCTCAAGGCTCCGCTGCGGGCGATCGCCAATCTGTCGGAATGGATCGAGGAAGACCTGTCGGGACAACTGCCTGAGGAAAATCAGCAGCAGTTGCATTTGCTGCGCGGGCGGGTGCATCGGATGGAGGCTTTGATTAACGGGCTGTTGGAATATTCGCGGGTGGGACGGATGGAGTCGCCTATTGAGCGAGTGTCGGTGCCTATTCTGCTCGACGAAGTGATCGACTCAATCGACCCGCCTACTAAATTTAAGGTAATCATTGATCCCCATATGCCAGCGCTGATTACCAAGCGACTGCCCCTGCGCCAGGTGTTTGCCAACCTGATTGGCAATGCAGTCAAGCATCATGACCGAGAAGATGGACAGGTGCGCATTGGGGTGACGGATTTGGGCGATCGCTACGAGTTTTCGGTAGCCGACGATGGCCCTGGTATCGCACCCGAATATCACCGCAAGATCTTCATGATTTTTCAGACCCTCCACGCCCGCGACGTGAAGGAAAATACAGGCGTTGGTCTCTCGATCGTTAAGCGAATCGTGGAAACGGAGGGGGGAACCATTCGCCTAGACTCCCAGGAAGGAGAAGGCGCGACTTTCTACTTTACTTGGCAGAAATAGCTTGGCAGAAATAGCGCGAGTTCTCAAAGCCGTGTTTGCTGCAAAAGGCGATCGCTGGAGGATAGGGCCGGGTGCAGGGAGCGCAAACGAAAGCAGCGTAAAACGGGGCAAATAAACGAGGTAAATAAGCGGGGCAGCAAGGTAAAAGGCGAATAGCCGGAATAACATGACGTTAGCCTTGATACTGCGCTTTGATAGTCAAAAAACTCTAACTCCAGGCTGACGCCACCTTTCCTTTATTCTTATAAACTCTAGTTATGGTAATAAGGATACTCCGTTTGTTCAGTATTCGTTAGCTCCGAGTTGATTCCGTCATTAATGCAGTGCTGCCTCAGTCTGTATTAATTTCGGCAAATGCAAGTCGCGGCAAATGAAAGATTCTGAACTCTCTGGGTTGACTGGGGCAAGCATAGGTTGGTCGATTGTAGATTGATCAGCCGGCGGGCGGGTTGTTCAACTTTAGTTTAGGTTGTTCAGCTTTAGGTTGTTCAGCTTTAGGTTGTTCAGCTTTAGGTTGTTCAGCTTTAGGTTGTTCAGCTTTAGGTTGTTCAGCTTTAGGCAT
>RFIF01000006.1 GCA_003695655.1 Cyanobacteria bacterium J069 | reverse complement strand
ACTTAATGCAAGCACTCAATGCAAGCACTCAATGCAAGCACTCAATGCAAGCACTCAATGCAAGCACTCAATGCAAGCACTCAATGCAAGCACTCAATGCAAAAGTGCATGAACCGGATGCTTTCCAGCTCATGCACTTTACATGCACTTTACAAGTGTTCCGCAGTAGCGTTAGCCCCAGCTAGTGTTCGATCTCTAGCTACAACCCTGGCCACAACTAAGCCCTGGCCACAACTAAGCGGCTGTTGCCTGCGCTAAACCGCCAAGGGACGCGCTAGGGATAAACAGGCTGCGTGCCATTGAGCGGAGACACCGGCACTACATCAGGCACGGGCACCGAGGTGCCGGCAGGCGTTACGCCCGGTTCGCCGACTTCGGGAATGTCGATCACCGGGCGATCGAGCGCAATCATCAGTTGAGAATCGGACTGGGCGATCACGTTGGTATGCACCGAGGAGGTCGGCATGACCACTGTGGTCACTGCGCCGACAAACAGCGCTGCTGCGGCTGCCATGCCGCCCCAAGCCATCGTCCGCTTGGGCTGACGCTCCAGTCGGTTCATCACCTGGCTGACCGTCTGTTCGACGGGGCGCTCGGCAGGAACCGGCAGGGTGCGCAGCCCGTGCATCCCTTGGCGGAGCTTGAGCAGGCGAGCGTGAAGCTGTTGTGCCGAAACATCACTGGCGAGCCAGGCTTCAATCTGGCGGCGATCGCTCGCTGAGACTTCGCCATCCAGGTAAGCACTCAATAGCTCAAAGCGATCGCGCTTGAGATGATCAATCGGTTCTACAGGGGAGCGATGTACCCATGCTTGGGGCAGCCCATCTCCAGACACAGAGCGAGAGACACGCTGTCGGGGAGTTTTACCGTCGTTAATATCAGGCATCATGGTCAAATCAATCAAGGACTCAGAATCGAGAGCAAACCGCTAAACCGATGAGTCAATGCACAGAGTCAATCCGCAGGGAAATGCGTAATCGCGTAGGGCCTTCGCTCAAACCATGCTCAGATCATAAGGGAAATATAGTAAAGCGAGCCTCAGTCTCTAGTCGCACACACTACATGCCTCAAGAGAAACTTCGACGCGATCGCCCCTATGTTCCCAAACAGTGCGCAAATCGCTTCACGCCAACCGTTTGCAGATTTGTCCTAGCCGTCCAGATAGGTCTGGAGCTGAGACTGGAGTCGCTGACGCGCTCTGGCAATTCTAGACTTCACCGTGCCCAGAGACACACCCGTAATTTCAGCGATTTCTTCGTAGGCCATACCTTCGATTTCCCGCAGTACGATCGTGGTACGGAATACCTCAGGCAGATCGGCGATCGCCACCCGCAGTTGGTCATAGAACTCGCGTGTGACCAAATCCTCGGACGGGCCAGGCCCATCCGACGCAAGCTCCCAGTCCATCTCGCCATCGTCCAACATGCGCGGAGCGTCGAGCGAGAGAGGGCTATCGACCCGCTTCCGCTTCCGCAGCTCGTCATAAAACAGGTTGGTGGCAATGCGGCTGAGCCAGCCGCGAAACTTTTCGGGTTCCTGCAAACGCTTGACGTTGCGGTAAACCCGAATCCACACTTCCTGCGCCAAGTCCGCCCGGTCTGACCAGTCAGGAGCGAGGTGATACAGCACCTTCTCCACATGGGACTGATAGCGCCGAATTAACTCCGCAAAAGCCGTTTTGCTAGGCCGCAGCCCCGCCTGGCATTGCAGGATCAAATCGTAGTTCGACAGAGACTCTGCCGGAACCTTGGCCTGGGGCGCAGGGGCCCCAATGGCAGACCAGGACGCAGACATAGACTCGCTCATGGGCAACGCTTGGCTTTGGGAGATGACACTTCTAGATGACGCTTGCATATCGGTGATGTTCCTACCGGAGTTGCAAAGTTTGCTTTGGCTTGGGTCAGGAGTGCAGGGTTCCACAGGCAAAGCGGTATAAAGGGCAGCGATCGCACTGGCTCTAGAGTCCTTGTGTGTCAATGACTGTAGCCTTTGCAGCCTTAATCTACCGCGATCGCCTCTGGCATTCCCTCCCGCATGGACGGATTTTGAATGTGCACACGCCCCACCCCCGATCCACTGTTCTTCCTCCTCCGCAGACCGTACCCGCCAAACCGGATCTTTTTGTGTTTCTGTTGCCTGGCTTAGGGTTGCAGGGATCAGCCGTCAGCGATGCACCAGGAACAAGGTTCGATAAAACCAGGGCGAAAGTCTAAATGCCATAGGACAGCAGCAACTTCTGTCCCAACGAGCCTGCATCCTCAGACCGCTGGTACTTGACACCGGGCCATGTCACAATAGCCTCGATTAAAGCTCAGCCGAGGTTCATAACTCAGCTCAGGTTTACTGGTTGCCCTGCGGTTTGCCAGTCTATCCATGACGCACCAAATTCTAAGACGCACCAAATCACCCCTTTGAGCCTGCATATACGAACCCATGCAGCCCCAGCCTCTTTACTGAATCTAAAGGGGTACTGAATCTAAAGGGGATTTCCTGTCCAGCCCCTAACTCTCAACCTCTAACCCCTAACCCCTCCCATGTCTACTCCCTATCCCCGCGATTTGGTCGGTTATGGTCGCCATACGCCCGATCCCCGCTGGCCTAATCAAGCTCGGGTAGCGGTGCAGTTTGTCATTAATTACGAAGAAGGCAGCGAAAACTGTATCCTGCACGGCGATCCGGCTTCCGAAGCGTTTCTCTCGGAAATTGTGGGTGCGTCGCCACTGCTGGGAGTACGCCATATGAATATGGAGTCAATTTATGAATATGGCAGCCGGGCCGGGTTTTGGCGGCTGCATCGGCTGTTTACGCAGCGGCAGATGCCGGTGACGGTCTATGGCGTGGCGATGGCGCTAGAGCGCAACCCCGAAGCAGCTTCGGCCATGGTGGAAGCGGGCTGGGAGATCGCCAGCCACGGCTACCGCTGGATCGACTATCAATATGTCAGCGAGGCGGTAGAGCGAGAACATATCCAAAAGGCGATCGCCATCCAGACTCGCGTCACCGGCAGCCGCCCCCTCGGTTTTTATCAGGGGCGCATGAGTCCTAATACACGGCGACTGGTGGTGCAGGAAGGCGGTTTTCTCTATGATGCCGACAGCTATGCCGACGACCTGCCCTACTGGGTGCATGACTATGGCAAGCCGCATCTGGTGATTCCCTACACGCTCGATAACAACGACATGCGCTTTGCCACGGCGCAGGGCTTCAACTCGGGCGATCAGTTTTTTGCCTATCTGCGCGATGCGTTTGACCTGCTCTATGCCGAAGGAGCCGACGCTCCCAAGATGATGAGTATTGGTCTACACTGCCGCTTGGTAGGTCGCCCGGGTCGCGCTGCTGCCTTGGCCCGGTTCCTCGACTATGTGTTGCAGCATGACCAGGCATGGGTCTGTCGGCGGATTGATATTGCGCGACACTGGCATGAGCATCACCCGCCGAGTTTGGGAAAGGGGGGATGAGGGGATGAGGGGATGAGGGGATGGAATATTGGAGTGTTGGAGTGTTGGAGTGTTGGAGTGTTGGAGTGTTAGCTCGCTTCTTCTCATCCTGTCACTGCCAAAACGGTCGTAGAATTGACAGCTTGCAGACCAGGTATAAGCAATTCCGGGGCGAACTTGGATTTTTCATTACGAATCCAATTCGACCTGAAGGGCGATCGCGGTTGCAGGGCAAAAGTTTTCCCGTAGTATCAGAAATAGGGCTAGCCCGGAAGCAATGATGCTATTCGGACTCTAGAGTTGGGCGAACCCCTACTGCCGTTTCAAGTATTTTGAGAGGACTGTTGCATGGCAACCTTTAAGGTTACGCTGATCAATGAAGCCGAAGGGCTAAACACCACGATCGAAGTTCCCGATGATGAGTACATTCTCGACGCGGCAGAAGAGCAGGGCATCGACCTGCCCTATTCCTGCCGTGCGGGCGCTTGCTCGACCTGTGCTGGCAAGATCAAGGAAGGCACGGTTGACCAGTCTGACCAATCTTTCCTGGACGACGATCAAATCGAAGCAGGCTATGTACTCACTTGTGTTGCTTACCCAACTTCTGACGTGGTGATTCTGACCCATCAGGAAGAAGAACTGTACTAAGCAGGTTTGTTTGGTTTTTGTTTGGTTTTAAGGGGCTGCCTTTTCGAGCTTTGGCTTTTGAAGAGGCAGCCTTTAGTTTTATTTGGCCTTTAGTTTTATTTGGTTTTATTTAGTTTTATAGGACTTACGCAGTTGGACGATTTTTCGCGGGCGCAGCCCGCGAAAAATCGT
>RFIF01000086.1 GCA_003695655.1 Cyanobacteria bacterium J069 | reverse complement strand
CCCCTAACCCCTCACTATGGCTACCATCCTCCCCCCTTCCCCAATCCCTAACCCCTAACCCCCAACCCCTCACTATGGCTACCATCCTCCTAGTCGAAGACGAAGAAAAACTGGCCCGCTTTATTCAGCTAGAGCTAGGCTGCGAGGGCTATCAGGTGAGCGTCGCCCATGACGGACTCAGCGGGCTGACGCTGGCGCGAGAAACCTCACCCGATCTGGCTATTTTGGACTGGATGCTGCCGGGGATGACGGGCGTCGAACTCTGTCGCCGACTGCGCTCGACGGGCAGCAAGATTCCGGTGATTTTGCTGACGGCCAAGGACGAAATTGGCGATCGCGTCACGGGTCTAGATGCCGGGGCGGATGATTATGTCGTCAAGCCCTTTAGCATTGAGGAACTGCTGGCTCGCGTCCGCGCCCACCTGCGCCGCACCCAGGAACCCGACCCCGACGCGCTGGAGTTTGCCGACCTGACGCTGAACCGCCGCACCCGCGAAGTCTTCCGCAACGGCCGGGCGATCGAACTCACCGCCAAGGAATTCGACCTGCTGGAACACCTGATGCGCCGCCCCAAACAGGTGATCACGCGCGATCGCATTTTGGAAGAAGTCTGGGGCTACGACTTTATGGGCGATTCCAACATCATCGAAGTCTACATCCGCTACCTGCGCCTCAAGCTCGAAGACCAAGACGACAAACGGCTGATCCAGACGGTGCGCGGCGTCGGCTATGTCCTGAGAGATTAGGGGGCAGGGGTTGGAAACTTGACCAGGTGCAACCTGTCAAAGCGCCGACTCTATATCTCTCGATTGGTGCAGGATTCGCACGATTTCCAATCCTTTTTCGGTGCTTCGATAAAACACAATATAGGGCTTGACGGGAAAGCTGCGGAGACTTGGCAACAGTTCATCGCGGGCGCGTCCCATCTCTGGAAACTGGGCCAGCATCGGCAAGCGGTCAAAAATCTTGGCCAGCAGCAGATCCGCCGCGACTGGATTCCGTTCTGCAATGTAAACCCAGATGTCTTCCAGGTCTTGCTCTGCCTGACGGGAAAGCCTGTAGCGATTCATGGCTTTGCCGGTTGATTCAGCCGCTGCTGCCCCCTTGCTTTAATGCGTTTCATCAACAGCGGTAAGGATTCATCGTCGTATTCTAAAGCCTCATCTTGCTCAAGCTGGTCTACCCCAATGGCAATTTCCCGCTGAAGCACTTCTCGCTTCAGGCGCTGTAGTTCTTCCTCTGCCAACCGCAGGCGATCGACCATCTCCTGAAACGCCCTAGCATCCTGAACGACCACCTCTGCCTTGCCGTTCACCGTCAGCACCAGTGGAGAATTCGTCTGCCGCATACGCTCGACAAACTCCTTCGCATTCCGCTTAAAGTCCGTTAGCGAGTGGATATTTTCTAAATTAATCATAGTTTTTAGCATTAAATTAGAGTCTGACTTAATGCTAATTCATAGGGTGCCAGATGTCAGACTCAAAACCTAACCCCTGACCCCTGAAACCTGACTACGCCCAAAGCACCAGCCCCGGCTGATAGGGACTGCTGAGGTTGGCGTGCTGGGGCAGAATTCGCAGAGATAGCCCCTGGAAGCCGCTGTTGCGATAGGCGATCGCACACTTATACAAACTCAGCGCGGCGTCGGCCGGGTCTGCGCCTTCGTAGGTCATCACCACGGAGTGCCCGTCGGCAATTTCACCCTGCTCGTCGATCGCCCCCTGGTATAGCTCCACCTGCACATCCTCAGGCGTCAGGGCATTCAGGCGAATGTGCGCCGTCACCCCAATTTCTTGCTCCACCTGCACATTTTCATCCGACGACACCTCCACCCGCTCGATCTTCATGTCATACCAGTGTTCAAACAGGTGATGATGCCAGCGGGCCAGGTCTTTGGCGGGGGCATAGTCGTCCGCAATCAGGGTACGCGCGCGATCGCTCGCCGGGAAGTAGGCTCGCTCGGCATACTCCGCCACCATCCGCGCCGTGTTAAACATCGGCAAATTTAGCCGAATTGCGTCCTTCATCTTGGCAATCCAGCCGTGGGGAATGCCGTTTTCGTCACGCTGATAAAACAGCGGCACAATCTCCTGCTCCAGCAGGTTATACAGCGCGTTGGCTTCCACCTCGTCCTGATATTCCGGGTCTTCATAGTCTTCGCCATGCCCGATCGCCCAGCCCGTCCGCGCATAGTCCGCCTCATCCCACCAGCCATCTAGCACGCTGAGGTTGGGCAAGCCATTCATCGCCGCCTTCATGCCGCTGGTGCCGGAGGCCTCGCGGGGGCGCAGCGGCGTATTCAGCCAGACATCGCAGCCCGCCACCATCATCCGCGAGACATGGATGTCGTAGTTGGGAATAAACACGATGTTGTGGTGAATGTCGGCTTCGCGGGCGAAGTGCACAATCTCGCGAATCAGCTCCTTGCCGGGGTTGTCTTTGGGGTGGGCCTTGCCCGCAATGACAAACTGAACGGACTGGACAGGCCGACCAGGCTGGAGGCGATCGCCCGCGGCATCGGCACGCGCAGCGCCCAGCCCCAGCATGATCCGCTTAATCCGCTCCACATTTCGCATAAACAGCGTCGCCCGTTTATACGTCGCAAACCGCCGCGCAAAGCCAATCGTTAGCACCTTGGGATCGAGCACGTCCTGCACCTGCTCCAGCTCCAAAAAGGAACCACCGCGATCGCGCAAGCCCTGCTGCAACCGCTCCCGCACAAACAGCACCAGCTCCGACCGACAGCGCTCATGGTTCCGCCAAAACTCCTCATCGGGAATGCGGCTCACCCGTTCCCACAGCGCATCGTCCGCTGGAGCCATGTTCCAGCTTGGGCCCAGATAGCGATCATAGAGATCTTGCGTAGACTTGGCCACACAGCTCCGCGCATGAACCCCATTGGTAATCGACGTGATCGGCACTTCCGTCTGGGGCAACGCCGACCACTGCGGCGAAAACATCATGCGCGAGACCGCACCATGCAGCCGGCTGACCCCATTCACAAACGACGCCATCTTGATCGCCAAGATCGCCATGCTAAACGGAGCCGCCAAATCGCCTGGATTGTGCCGCCCCAGAGACAAAAACTGCTCCCGCACCAGCCCAAACTTTTCGGCATAGTGACCCAGATAGTGAATGATCTTGTCTGGTGGAAACAGGTCAATACCCGCTGGCACAGGCGTATGGGTCGTAAACACCTGACTCGCCTGCGCCACCTGCTGGGCTTCTTCGTAGGTCAGCCCATGCTCCTCAATCATCAGGCGAATCCGCTCCATCGCCAAAAACGCCGAATGCCCCTCGTTCATGTGATAGACCGTTGGATTTAGCCCCAGCGCCCGCAGCATCCGCACGCCGCCAATCCCCAGCATCATCTCCTGATGAATCCGCAAATCCAGGTCGCCGCCATAGAGTTCGTCGGTGATGTCCTGGTCATATTGGCTATTTGGCTCGATGTTGGTGTCCAGCAGATAGAGCGGCACCGTGCCCACCTGCACGCGCCAGATGCGGGCATAGACCTTACGACCTGGATAGTCCAACTCAATGCGGATTTCGGAACCGTCGGGATGGCATTCCAGATGCAGCGGCATGTTGTAAAAGTCATTGATCGGATAGCGTTCCTGCTGCCAGCCGTCGGCGTTGAGGTATTGCGCAAAGTAGCCCTCTTGATAGAGCAAGCCCACGCCCACCAGCGGCAAGCCCAGATCGCTGGCAGATTTCAGGTGGTCGCCCGCCAGCACGCCCAGCCCGCCAGAGTAGATCGGCAGGCAGGAGGTCAGCCCAAACTCTGCCGAAAAGTAGGCATAGCAATCTGTCGTCCCGGTTTCGGCACCTGTGGGCATCTGAGGCGTTTTGCCATTCGTCGTGGTGGATTTTGTCAGGCGCTTTTTGCGAAACCAACTGGGCTGCCGCAGATAGTCTTCCAACTGCCACACCACTCGCTCCATCTGCGCCAGAAATCCCTCGTCTTCTGCCACTTCCCGCAAGCGGTCCTGGCTGATCGTGCCCAGCATCAGCACCGGGTTTTGTTTGCTCAGCTCCCACAGGGTTGGGTCGAGCCGCCGAAACAGGTCGATCGCTTCATAGTCCCAGTCCCAGTGGAGGTTGTAGGCGATGCGGCGGAGCGGTTCGAGCGGGGGCGGCAGGGCAGGTGTGACGTTGAAGGTATGGATGGGTTTCATTTGGGGTTGGGGTTTGG
>RFIF01000085.1 GCA_003695655.1 Cyanobacteria bacterium J069 | reverse complement strand
CCCCCCATCACTCCCCCGCCGTCTCCCCTATGCGCCGCTGCCTCTTCCTCCCTGTCTGCCTCCTCCTGCTGGGTTTGGGAGCGAATCGGGCGATCGCCCTTCCCCTCTGCCGTGCCTCTACTGTCGCCAATCCTGTCGCCAATCCTGTCGCCAATCCGGAAGCAATCCCGATCGCCCAACCTTCTCATTCACCTATGTCCACCGACACCGAAGTAGAGCTAGAAAGACTCCTGCAAGACCGGATTCAACATCCTGAGCGCGCTGCCGAAATCGACGAACAAATTCGCGCCCGGTTTATGGAAACCCACGCGATTCTGGTGCTGGATTCTTCGGGGTTTTCGCGCCTGTCGCAGGAGCAGGGCATCATCGCCGCCCTGGCCGAAATTGAGCGGATGCGGGGCATCGTGTCGCCGATTGTAGAAGCACACCAGGGCAGCCCGTTTAAGCTAGAAGCAGACAATGTGTACGCGGTGTTTCCCAGTGTCGAGAGGGCGATCGCCGCTTCCCGCGAAATGATGCGCCAGCTTGCCACCATCGACAAACACGTCAGCATCGGCATCGGCTACGGCGACCTGATTATGATTTCCGACAGCGCCTGCTATCACGATGTCTACGGCGAAGAGATGAACCTCGCCTCCAAGCTGGGCGAAGACCTGGCAGCGCATGACGAAGTGCTGCTCACCGAAGCCGCCTTCCAGCAGCTCCGCGCCGAGCACCCCGCCGCGCCGCTGCCCGTCTCATCACCCGCCGCCATGACCATCTCCAACCTCACCATCCAGGTCTACCGCCTCACCCCCAATCCATAGATAGCGATAATTGGATTACTTGTTGAATTGAGTTTGTTAAGCCAAAACTCCCCCAAAAGCTTATGCCGCTTCATGAATTGCTACCCGTAGTCACTCAACTTTCCCATCAAGACAAGCTGCGCCTGATTCACTTCTTGTTGCTAGCAGTGGCTAAGGAAGAAGGCTATGAACTGGAAACCCCTGAGACTCATGCTCAAGAAATCACTGAAACCCAGTCTCAAGAAAACCTGTTATTGAAACAGTTGGAGACGACTGAGGCCGTTGTGTGGTCGCCCTATGATGCTGATAGTGCGGCTCAAACGCTCTCAGTGCTGCTAGTGACAGCACGGCAAAAAGACAATGCTTAACGGACAGCGCTTCCCTTTCATTGAGCGCACCAACAGCGCGGGTCTTTCCAGCACAATGCCCTATGTACCCATTACACTGACCTACAGAAACCGAGCTGTAGAAACAATGGCGTTGCTGGATACAGGCGCAAGCGTCAATGTTTTACCATACGAGGTCGGCTTGCAATTGGGAGCAATCTGGGAGGCACAAACAGTCCCGCTTCAGTTAAGCGGAAACTTTGCACAACTAGAAGCGCGAGGATTGGTACTATCGGCAACGGTTGGTGAGTTTCCCTCGGTTTTGCTTGCATTCGCCTGGACACAATCGCGAGAAGCACCGCTAATCCTAGGGCACATGAATTTCTTCTTAGAATTTGATATCTGTTTCTATCGGGCTGACCTCGCCTTTGAGTTGCGTTCCCGATCTTCGTCAAGTCCCAACCCCTAACTCCCAACCTTTCAAAATGCCTCGCTCCAAATCCGATCTACCCAGCAAACTCTGTCCGGTATGCCAGCGGCCATTTACGTGGCGCAAAAAGTGGGAAGATTGCTGGGATGAGGTTAAGTATTGCTCCGAACGCTGCCGCCGTCGTCGCGCTCAAGCAAAGCCTGAAGACGACAGTCCGCAGGTTCGTGAGTGAGGCTTCGCCGATCATCGCTAACCTTGGACTACTGGAGAAGGGCTTTCTATGCTGATGGGTCATGTTCAACCCAAACTGATTGTTCACGGCGGGGCCGGGGGTTCGCTGCGCAGCAAGGGTGGGGCGGATGCCGTGCGGCTGTCGCTCTACCGGGTGATTGAGGAAGTGTATGGGCTGCTGCTGGCGGGGGCGAGCGCCCAATCGGCGGTGGTGCGCGGCTGCCAGATGCTAGAAGACGATCCTCGGTTTAACGCGGGCACGGGGTCGGTGCTGCAATCCGACGGGCAGATTCGCATGAGCGCCTCGCTGATGAGTGGCTCGGCCCAGCGGTTTAGCGGCGTGATCAACACCTCGCGAGTGCAGCACCCGATCGATTTGGCGCTGTTTTTGCAAGATGCGAGCGATCGCGTCTTATCCGACTACGGTTCTCTGGAGCTGATGCGGGAAATCGGCGTGCCGTCCTATGACCCGCTGACGGAGATTCGCCTCCAGGAATGGATTCAAGAGCGCGACCACAATTTCTCGAAAGAAATGGCGGGCGTGGTTGCCGAGAAAGAGCTGGTGTCGGAAGCGGGGCGCGGCACCATCGGCGTCGTGGTGCTAGACAGCGAGGGACAACTGGCAGTCGGCACCTCTACAGGCGGCAAGGGCTTTGAGCGGATTGGGCGGGTCAGCGACTCCGCCATGCCAGCGGGCAACTACGCTACGCACCATGCCGCCGTAAGCTGCACGGGCATCGGCGAAGACATCATCGACGAGTGTTTGGCGGCGCGAATTGTGGTGCGCGTCACCGACGGTCAAACGCTGCTGCAAGCCTTCGAGCGCTCCTTTGTGGAAGCGGAGCAAAATCGACGCGACTTTGGGGCCATTGGGCTAGACCGCACCGGGGCGATCGCCTGGGGCAAGACCTGTCCGACGCTGCTCGCCGCCTACCACGACGGCACCCGCATCGGCGACACGCTCGATCTACCCGAAGAAATGGTGACGGGTGGCGTTGAGTCGCCCGCCCACGCCTAGCGGGAGGTTGCTGGTGTACCTGCTGATTCCCGCTGCTGGCTCTGGCAAACGCATGGGCGCAACCCGCAACAAGCTGCTGCTGCCACTATTCGGCAAGCCCATCCTTGCCTGGACGCTGCTGGCCGCCAAGGCCGCCCCCTCGATCCACTGGATTGGCATCGTCGCCCAGCCCGAAGACTGGCAAGACTTTCGAGACATCACTGCGGGACTGGGCATGGGGCGGACGGTGCGCCTGATTCCCGGCGGCAAAACCCGCCAAGAGTCGGTCTATAACGGACTGCAAGAGCTTCCCGCCGTAGCGGAGCGGGTGCTGATTCATGACGGGGCAAGGTGTTTGGCCACGCCCGCACTGTTTGACCGATGCAGCGAGGCGCTGCTAAACTGCGCCGGACTGATTGCCGCTATTCCCGTAAAAGACACCATCAAAGTCGTTGCGCCCGGAACTGAAATCATCCAATCCACACCCGACCGCAGCCAGCTCTGGGCGGCCCAAACGCCCCAAGGCTTTGATGTAGAGACGCTGAAACGCTGCCACGACACCGGCCGCGAGATGGGCTGGGAAGTAACCGATGACGCGATGCTGTTTGAGCAATGTGGGCTGCCGGTGCGGATTGTTCAGGGTGAAGAGACGAACCTGAAGGTGACAACGCCTGTGGATCTGGCGATCGCCGAATTTATCCTGCGCGATCGCCAAAAGTCCGCGAACTTCTAAGCTTAGCCGTTCCAGCTTAATGCTCACTCAATCACCTGTTCATCCGGCAAGTTGAGCCAATCTTGGATTTCTTGACTCAGCCAATCTAGCTCCAATGGGGTCAGATTGGTCAGGCGATATTCTTGAGTGTCAATCCAAATTATGAGCATCGGTAAAATAGAAAAATTGCTAATCTGATTTGCACTAACCTGCTCAATCTTTTTAAGAGGGAGGTGTTGAAGCTTGACTTGATTTCGCTGAAAAACAGTTGAGATACTGTGAAACTTTACACCCCAAAATTCACGAGATAGAACAATCGAGTCTTGCTCTCGCCCTTTGACCAATCGTAACTGGGCTTTTGCATAGTTTCCAATCAGGAAAAATGGTGCGGCAAAGATACATAGGCTAACGCCAGCGAGAAGGGCCCACCCGATAATTGGGAGAAGAAACATTATTAAAAGAACCACGCCATAATAGGCTCCCAGAAGAATCAAGAACAGGATAAATAGTGGAGAGGGCAGCGATCGCGCAAAAGATGGCACAAGGGATGAGGTTCGTGCCTGCTCAAGCAACTGAGGGCGATCTGGTTTTTGGCGAACCGAGAGTGGGGGGACTTGAATGAGCAGTTCTTCTGCACTTTTAGTGAGCGTTATTTTACTACTTGTAGGTTTATCGATTGCCGACTCGTTCTCTGATTGCAATGCCTCTAATTCTTGCAATGCTTCGCGACTAGAAACAAACCGCCGCTTTGGGCTAAGTTCTGTTATCCGTCTTAGCCATCGCCTCAGCCCTGGAGATAAATGAGTCGCTTGATTAACCTGATCAGACTGGCTAGAAACATTATGCTCAACCGAATCTGCGGGATGCCGACCTGTTGCTAAATGAATCAGCGTTGCGCCTAAGCTATAAAGGTCAGAAGTCGGAATTGCCCTGCCGCTAAATTGTTCTGGAGGGGCATATCCGTAGGTTCCTGTAATCGTCCAGGTGCCACCTTCTTGAAAGACTGAATTCTGAACAGAGCCAAAATCGACAACATACACCTGCCCTGCGCTGTGAGCAGAACGGTCGGTTAGCAAAATGTTGCTGGGTTTTAGATCTCGATGGATGACAGGTGGGCTTTGCTCGTGCAAATAAACGAGAACTCCTAGAATATCCTTGGCAATTTGCTTAACTTCTAATTCACTGAAGGTTCGATGTGCCTGTAAATGTTCCTCCAAGGACTTTGCAGAGATATAAGTTTGAACAAAGGCAAACCCCTTGAGTGTCGGCAAATCGAGATCAAACGAGTCTAGATATTGGGGAATTGCCGGATGATTAAGCGTTTTAAGGATTCCGGCTTCGCGTTCAAACAACTTGAAATCATCCCAACTAAAGTCATAGCTGAAAATCAAAAGCTTGATGACAACCTGCTGCTGAGTTTGATGATCAACCGCCAAATAGGTTTGTCGGCCTGGCTTTTTACTAAGTTGTTGTTGAACTTCGTAGCGATCGCCCAAGTTTAGACGTTCCATAGCGCCAATTCTTCATTTTGGAGAGTTGCTATGTAGCTCATCCTGAAGCAGAGTTGACCCCTGATCTTGATAACAGGATACTTTTGTCTATATTGAGCCGAGCCAGTCGGTTATGCGTTGATAGGTAACCAGTTGGTTGGCCTGAAACCCCCGTTTTCGTTTCGCTAAAATTTACGGCCCCAACCACTCGATTGGCGGCATCTGATCAAACGCCTGGCGCAGCGACACCTCCCACTGCTTGCGAATTTCAATGAGATAGGGGTCGTCTTGCCCCAACCGGAGGCGATCGCCAATTTTGAAAGAATCCGTCCGATACATCACCAGATCAATCGGCGGGCCAACAGAAATATTAGATTTCATGGTGGAGTCAATGGACAGCAGCGCACACTTCGCCGCATCCTCAACGCTCGTGTCGTAGCTCAAAATGCGATCCAGAATCGGCTTGCCGTATTTGGTTTCGCCAATTTGCAGGAATGGCGTTTCGGGCGTCGCCTGGATGCAGTTGCCCTGGCGATAAATCATATATAGCTCCGGCGCTTCCCCCGGAAACTGTCCCGCTAGCAAGCAGTTGCAAGAAAAGTCAATTTTGTCGCGCTCTAGCCAGGGGCGCTCGCGCTCTTGCACCAGGCGAATCTTGTCGCCCACATAGCAGGCCGCCTCATAGAGCGTGGGCACCGTGTGAAAGCTGTCGCCCTCGCCTAGCTTCAGGTCGCGATTCAGCATGTTCACCACGGCCTGCGTAATCGCCAAATTGCCAGAGGTGCAGAGCAAAATCACCCGCTGCCCAGGTTCCGAAAAATCGAACAGCTTTTGGTACGTGGAAATATAGTCCACACCCGCATTGGTGCGCGAGTCTGCCGCCACCACAAAGCCGGATTGGGTGACGATGCCGAGGCAGTAGGTCATGGGGCGGGGGATAAGGAGTTAGGGGTTAGGTGTAATGACAGATTAAGTTAGCATACGCATATAGAGTTTTAGTGTGACAGATGAAACTCCACAAAAAT
>RFIF01000084.1 GCA_003695655.1 Cyanobacteria bacterium J069 | reverse complement strand
TTTGGAACTGGCGCAGAGTGGGGAACTGGCGCAGAGTGGGGAACTGGCGCAGGCTGGTAAGCCAGACGCATCCAGCGCCATTCAGCTTTCCCTGCTGGGCGATTTTTGGAGAGACGGCTCATGACCCGCTATCTGGCCGCTCGGCTGCTGGCGGTGGTGCCAACGCTGCTGGCGATTAGCCTGGTGATTTTCACGATTTTGGCGCTGGCTCCGGGCGACCCAATGGCAGAATTTGCCAGCAATCCGGCGATTACGGCGGAAGTGCGGGAAAACATTCGGCGATCGCTCGGCCTCGACCAACCCCTCCCTGTGCGCTACGTAAAGTGGCTAGGGGCAATGCTGCGCGGGGACTTGGGGTTTTCGTTTACCAGCCGCAGCCCTGTCAGCGGGTTGATCTGGCAGCGGCTGCCGACGACGCTGTGGATTGCAGGCGTGTCTTACCTGATTTCCGTGGCGATCGCCCTGCCGCTGGGCGTGTTTTCGTCTCTTCGCCGCGATTCTCTGGCCGATCAGGTGTTTACCTCTGTCGTGGTGATGGGCTTTTCGCTCCCCACCTTTGTCACTAGCCTGCTGATGATTATTGCGTTTAGCGTGCAGCGGCGCTGGCTGCCCTTTATCTACGACAGCACGCTGGTCGTACGTGACTGGAATAGCCTAGTGCTGCAACTGAAGCAGTCGATCATGCCAATCGCTACGCTGGTATTGTTTCAAACGGCGGCGCTGATGCGGTTTGTGCGAGCCGCCATGCTCGACGAGCTATCGCAAAACTATATCCGCACCGCCCACGCCAAGGGGTTATCGAAGCGACGCATCGTGCTTTCCCACGCCCTGCGAAACGCCCTGATTCCCGTGGTGACGCTGGTGGCGCTGGATTTGCCCAGCCTGTTCACCGGGTCGCTGGTGGTGGAGCAAGTCTTTCGGGTGCCGGGGATAGGGGCGCTGCTCGTGGAGTCAATCTCCCGCAGCGATACGCCTGTGGTGATGGCGATCGCCTTTATCTTCTCCATCCTTGTCGTGCTGCTCAATCTGGTCGCCGATTTGCTCTATGGCTGGCTCGACCCCAGGGTGAAGCTTTGAAGGGATCAGGGGTCAGAGTCGTACCTGAAACCTGACCCCTGAAACCTGACCCCTAAAACCTGGAACCTAAATAGACAGGCCCAGCTTTAGCCCGAAGATGCCGTGAATCAGCAGGAGGGCCAGCGCCGCACTGCCCAGGTAGGCGTGAACCGTGCGAAATCCCTTGCCTTTGGAAAAGCCAAAGGCGGCAATTAGCCCGTTAATTGCCAGCACTACCAGGGCGATGGAGCCTGTCCAAAAGTGGGGGCTTTCCAGAATCGGCTGATTTTGCATCACCAGCGACAGGATGCCGCCTGTATATCCCAAGGCGATGAAGAGGAACATCAGCCCGGCAATCTTTTTGTGGTCGGTGCGCTTTTTGGCGGCGAGGGTGTCGTCGGTTGCCGTCAGCAAGCGCCCTTGCCAGCCCGTCACGGCAGCAAAACTGCCCATCACCAGCACGACGATTCCCATCATGGCGGGGTGGCCCCAGTGCACAATCGGCTCTGGCACGTTGAGTCCGCGAAACACATCGGCGATCGGGTCTAGCCATTCACTCAAGCGGGTTGCAAACTCTGACATAGTGTTCTCCTGGCTCTGGAATGGTTTCTTAAAAAATTGTTAAGCCCATTCTACAGCGGGAACCCGACTGGGGCGTAGAGCAACGCCTGAAAGTTGGACTCAGCAAGGGCACCAGCGGGGGCGATCGCTAGTATGCTATTGTCCTGTAGCTTTGATGTAAAGCCCACCTTCCCAACTTTTCCCTGGCGATCGCGCCTTTATTCTGGAACCTTCTGCATTTTCTTTGGTCAAGAGGACTGCTAAATCCGTTATTTCCGATCTGCCGATCGTTCAATGTATGCAGTCCAGGCGGCTGTTTTCCAGCCTTCGCACGCGAATTTTGGGGTGGTATGTCGTCCTGGTGACGGCTTCCATGCTGGTGTCGATCGTGGGCATCCGCCAAACGCTGCTGGCCCGCCTATACGAACGGATCGAGCAATCTTTGGAACAGGAAGTGCTGGAACTGCGCCAGCTCAAAACGGGGCTTGATCCGCGAACCAGCCAGCCCTTTGGCAACGATATCGACGCGCTGTTTCGGGTCTTTCTCAGCCGCAATATTCCTGCCAACAACGAGTTTATGCTGACGTTTCTGGATGGCGAGTTTGATCGCTCTAGCCCGCGCGCTGTGCCCGAGTCGCTGGATGTTGGCAGCCCCTTAGCTCAGTCTTTTGCAGCCATTGCCACCCCCCGGCGACAGTGGCTCACCACTAGTCAGGGCGAAACTATTGTTTATCAAGCGGAGCCGATTTTTCGCGAGGGCAGCCGGGGTGTGTTTGTGGTGGTGCATGTGCTGTCGCCGGAACTGCGGGAGGTGGATGAGGCGATCGCCATCGTGATGCGGGTCATGCTGACGGTGTTGGCGCTGACCTCCATTGTGGCCTGGTTTTTTGCCCGGCGGGCTTTGGCTCCGCTCCATCTGTTGATCCAAACTGCCCACACCATCGGTGAATCTGACCTGACCCGGCGCATTCCCGTGCAGGGAGTGGACGAAATCAGCGAGCTGACGCTGCGATTTAACGAAATGCTGGATCGATTGCAGCTTGCCTTTGTGGCTCAACGCAACTTTGTTAGCGATGCGGGGCATGAGCTACGCACGCCGATCACGATTATTCGGGGTCATTTGGAGCTATTGGGCAGCGACCCCGAAGAGCAGCGCGAAACGCTGGATCTGGTGACCGATGAACTAGATCGGATGAGTCGATTTGTGGATGACCTGCTGCTGTTGGCTAAGGCAGAGCAGCCCGACTTTCTGCGGCTGGAGATTCTCGACGTGAGCACGCTGGCAGAGGAGCTGTTTGCCAAAGCAAAGGCCCTGGGCGATCGCCATTGGCAGCTTGACAGCCAGGCGCAGGGAAGGATTGTGGGCGATCGCCAGCGGCTGACCCAGGCCGTCATGAGTCTGGCGCAAAACGCCACCCAGCATACCCAGCCCGGCGACACCATCACCCTCGGCACAGGGCTAGAGCAGGGAACCGTCCGGTTTTGGGTGAGCGACACGGGCGAGGGCATCCCCTGGGTAGACCAGAGCCGCGTGTTTGAACGGTTTGCCCGCGCCAGCCACGGTCAGCGTCGCTCAGAGGGCGCGGGACTGGGTCTGGCCATCGTTAGGGCGATTGCCCAGGCCCATGGCGGCATGGTTGAACTGGTCAGCCGCCCGCATCAAGGGGCCACATTTACGCTCAAAATTCCTGTTGATCCGCTGTAAGGGCTGGCTGGATGACTCGCATTTTAATTGCCGAAGACGAGCCGCGAATCGTAGCATTTTTGGAAAAAGGCTTCCGGGCCAATGGATTTGCCACCGCCACTGCGAGCGATGGCCAGGCCGCCTGCGATCTGGCTTCTAGCAAAGATTTTGATCTGCTGATTTTAGACTTGGGGCTGCCCAAAAAGGACGGCTGGGCGGTGCTGGAAGAACTGCGGGGACGCGGCGAACAACTGCCCATTATTATTCTGACGGCGAGCGACAGCGTCTATGACACGGTGGCCGGGCTAGAAAGCGGCGCCGATGACTATGTCACCAAACCCTTTCGGTTTGAGGAACTGCTGGCGCGGGTGCGCCTCCGCCTGCGCAGCAGTCGCACTCCCCAAAGCTCTGAAACCATGCTGCTGCAAACGGGGGACATTTCGCTAGATTTGCGATCGCATCAGGTGACGGTGGGCGATCGCCAGATCGAACTTTCCGCCCGCGAGTTTGCCCTAATGGAAACCTTCATGCGAAATCCCGGCCAAATTATCACGCGAGAGCATCTGCTCAAGCATGTTTGGGGCTATGACCACGAACCCAGCTCCAACGTGGTGCATGTCTATGTCGGCTATCTCCGCAAAAAAATCGGCGAAGACTACATCGAGACGCTGCGGGGTATGGGCTATCGCTTCCAACCGTAATACGGCAGGTGCTAGAGGCTGTTTCGCCGCAGCACCTGCGCGCGAGGGACTAAGTCTGAAGCGTTTGCTCAATCAAGCTTTGCGGGCTAAAAAACATCAACCTTTAGCGAGGCGGGCTAGTCTTTTGGTTGCAGGAGAGACAAGGAAGAACCGTGAACAACGAAAGCCAGAGCACAAGGGCACCAACTTCAAACATAGGTGTTGGGGAGGATTTAATGAGGGTAAGCAGGGAACAGAGCTACAAACAGGTGGACGCCGAATCGTGGGTAGGAACTCCCTTAAGCATTCGTCCCGGTATGAACTTTCAGGCTTACCTGTTGAGGTTACCGAGCGCTGTCCAAAGCATTGATTCATACCATCCATTTTTACCACTAATTTCACGGATTCCTACCGCCAACCTGCTGAGTTTTACGGATGAGGACGACCGCATAGAGTTGGCTATGATTAGCCCAGATGGGAATACTTAAAAACATAACCAAAGGCATAGACGCCTCTCCGCCCGCCCTTCTCCCTTTCTTTTGGTGTTTCCCATGCCTGCCGAACCGCTTGCTGAGTCACTCCCTGAGCCACCCGCCGGGCCGTCGGCCGGGTTTGCTGATAACTGGAGCTATCTGAAGACGGAGCTGGGCTGGCTAGAGCGGATGCTGATGGTGGCCGTGGCCCGCCAGAAAAAAGAAACCAAGGAAATCGACCGGGTGGCGCAGTCGCGGGCCGACCGGGTGACGAGCCACTGGTGGCAGGGCGTCATTTCTTTGGATGGCAAGATTTGCTATGACGACTATCGCCAGCCCAGCACGGCCGTCGTCCCAGTACCGCGCCCTGGCTATCAGCAGCAGCTTGAAGGGCGCATCCGCCAGGCGCAAGCGCGGGGAATCACGCTGGGGCTGCCGATGCTGTGCGATCGCCTCCAGCTCACGCTATTTGAAAAACAGGTGATTTTGCTGGCGATCGCCCCGGAGGTAAACCGCCGCTATGCCAGGCTCTACCGCTTTTTGCAGGGCGAAGACTCGGCGATTTCTGACCTGCCGACCGTAAACCTGGCGTTGCAACTGCTGTGTCGCAATGACCAGGAATGGCGCACTGGGCGATCGCGCTTGTTAGACAGCGCCCCCCTGCTGCAATCGGGCTTGCTGGAGCGTTATCCACGCAACGCTGATACGCTGCTCAACCAATCGCTGCGGCTGGCTGCCCCACTGGTCAGCTTTTTGCTGGCAGAACAGCCCCAGCCCGCACTGCTGGAGCAATTGCTGCAATCTGCCCCGGTGCAGGTGGCTCTAACCCGCAGCCGCCCTAGCGTAACGTGGGACGACTTGGTGCTGCCCGCGCCGCTGGTTGAAATGCTGCGATCGCTGAGTGAGTTAGCTTGTTTGTCCAATGATTCTTGGGACAGCAGCGGCAAAATCGGGGTGTTGGCTGGGCCGGCTGGCACTGGCAAGACGATGGCAGCAGCGGCGATCGCCCATGCCCTCAACCAGCCGCTGGCAAGCGTGGATCTGTCTCAAGTTAACCCGGTCGATTTTGCCGGGCTGCTGCCAGAAATTTTGGACGCTAACCCGCCCCTGCTGCTGATCAAGTCTGCCCAGCACTGGCTGCGGCGGTCGGCGGCGATCGCCCCGGCCGATGTAACTCGTTTCCTCTCTGCCCGCTGCCAGCCGGGACGGCTCACCCTCTTAAGCCTGCCCCACGCCGAGGCGATCGCCCTGCCCTGGCAGCGCCAGCTCAGCCCGATTCTCACCTTCACGCTGCCCGATGCGTCCCAGCGGCGGCAGCTCTGGCAGCAGACCGGGTTACCCGACCTGGACAACACGATCGATTGGGCGGCACTGTCTAAACATCTGGCGATTTCAGGGGCCGAGATTCAGGCGATCTCCCAAGTTGCTCGTCAGTTTCAGACTGCGGACGAAGCGTCGTCGCTGGTTCCAGCGTTGCAGAAGGCGATCGCCCTGCACGGGCACAGGCTTTCGGTGCCACTCTTGCCGAGTCGCCGGGGGCGGAAAGGGTGATGGGGTACTGGGGTGATGGGGTGTTGGGGT
>RFIF01000083.1 GCA_003695655.1 Cyanobacteria bacterium J069 | reverse complement strand
GGCGCGTCATCAATTCACCTCAGAACCCTTGAGGAATCAGCACTATCGCGCCCGCCCAAACAAACCAGGCTAGGGGCTGAAACTCCTAAGAAACCTAAAATTTCGCCGATAATTGATGACAGCCCCTAGTCAGAGTTTGGCCAGCTCCCATCAAACTAGAACCATCGCAAACGGGCAAACTGGCCAAATTGAATGCGAACTAAATGCAGGCTAAGTGTAAAGAAATGTTCGATTTTCCCGATTAACCCCATATACAGTTGAATTTTTCCGATCAGACAACTATATATAGTATGTGAGTCGATGGTTCTGGTCAGCGGTAGCGTTTTAGGGAGTGTCTCTCAAATCTACTGGAGTCAGTTTTGCCAGCAAATTTCCTTGCATTATCTAACGATTTTGTCTGTGAAGACTATGTAATGTCTTTGTAGGCTGTTCTGTAGGTCCGCTCAATCTGCTGAAGAAGAAGTTAGAACGCCAGTAGTCGGTTATGCTGGTGAGGCTATGGCGACGATTTCAACCGAAACCGACCGAGCTTTGATGATTCGAGATTGAACTGAGTTTACGCTACGGTTTTTGGTGATCGCTCAGGTTTCAAAACAGCTAAATGGCGATTTATTAGCACTTCGTTGCTCTTGGGCTGTTTGATAGCTGTTTGATTTAGAGTTGTTTGAACTGTTGATTTCTTTGCGCTTCTAGCGTGAAGAATCTGTCTTTCGGTTGCTTGTTTGATAGAGCAGGTTTAACTCAGGATGCAGTCCTGCTACACGACGACCATCTGCGCAGATTCGGCTTCATTCCCGTAGATTCAATTTTTACGATTCATTCCAAATTTGATTGAAAGCCAGCGCTTTCTGGTGGAACATCTGCAATGCAGGGTTTTCACAGAATAGGTTTGCGCTTTTGAATCGACGGCGTGGATATCACCATTGCTTAAATCTCAAAAAAAGGAGCCACTCTATGACATACCAAGATCAGCTCAGCCCTTGGGTTGTGTATAAGCTCTTGCCGGCGCTGCAAAATTCGCCCGTGGCCCGGTTCCGCTATCGCAACGATGCTGAGTCTTACCTCAAACTCGTAAGCCGCGTGATGCCCCAGACCACGTTCATGGTTTCGTTTGACGGCCCGACGCGGGCAGTAGACAAAGCTCCGAAAGCGGAAGCCGTAGAAAAGGCTCCTAAGAAAGCACGAACCTCCCGCAAGAAGGCGACCGTAGCATAGTCAGACCAAAAACCCAGCCTGGTTAACGAGTGACGGCTTGGCGCTCTAAGTAAGTCGTCACACCGCTGCTCATTTGCACCAGGTTGGGGCCAATTTTCTTGCCCAAAAAGTCTTCGACGATGCCGCTGACCATGCCAGCCAGAAAAGGTGGTACGTCCTTGAGCTTGCGCGGATCGATCGCCAGTTCGCCGCGGCTCTGAATCAGCGTGCTGCCTCGGTCTTCAAAAAAGCGATTGGTGCCCACGCAATGTACCGCTTCGGTAAAGGCGTGGGTTTCGATTTGCCATTCGGTCATGAACTGGCTGCCGTCCCAAACGGCTCGCTCTGTCCACGACAGCATGGAATCGTTTAAGAAGGCGCGAGCAGCCGTAGGAATGTCGCCGCCGCCGTGCCATTCGTTTACAAATTTGACCCAGTTGCCTCCGGCTTCGCGCGATCGCACCTGCACATTGCGAATGTTTGGCATGTAAGGAACCAGTTCCATTAGCTTGTCTCGGTAGGTGGAATACACCAGCGGGCGAGGAAACGGGACGCGAGTGTCGGCAGAGATCAGCATGGGGGTTCGGAAAAAATTTGCTATCTCCAGTTATACGGGTTTCTGGCCCGAACCCGTTGTATTGTTGACCGAACTGGGGCGGTGGGATAGCCGAAGGGGAGTGATGGAGTGTTGGGGGGATGATGGGGCGAGGGGATGATGGGATGATGGGATAGAAATTGCTTCTCCCCCTCTCTCTCCTAACAGTGGCTCGAATTGCGCTAGAGCAAATTACCCGAATTTTTAACGCGACGACGGCGATCGCCGACATTACCTTTGAGGTGCCGGATGGGCAGTTTTGGGTGATGGTGGGGCCGTCGGGCTGCGGTAAATCAACGATCTTGCGGACGATCGCCGGGCTGGAAGCGGCGACTTCGGGCGATTTGTACATTGGCGATCGCCGAGTGAACGAGGTGCCCGCCCGCCAGCGCGATGTGGCGATGGTGTTCCAAAACTACGCGCTGTATCCACACATGACGGTGGCCGAAAATCTGGCCTTTGGGCTGCGGATGCGGGGGGCAGCCGCCGACACGATTCAGCCGCGTATTGAGGCAGTGGCAAAATCGCTTGACCTGGCACACTTGCTTGATCGCAAACCCGGACAGCTTTCTGGCGGACAGCAGCAGCGGGTGGCGCTGGGCCGGGCGATCGCCCGCCAGCCCCAGGCGTTTTTGATGGATGAGCCGCTGAGCAATCTGGATGCCCAACTGCGCGACGACACCCGCGCCGAACTGAAGCAACTGCATCAGCGCCTCGGCATCACCACGATCTACGTCACCCACGACCAGACGGAAGCCATGACCCTCGCCGATCAGATCGTCGTGCTCAGCCGGGGACGCATTCAGCAAATCGGCCCGCCGCAGAAGATCTACCGCCAGCCCGCAAACCAGATGGTGGCAACCTTTATCGGCAATCCGCCGATGAACCTGCTGAGCGCAGTCTATCACCCGGGAAAATTCCGAGTTGGCGATCAGGCGCTGCCCTGCCCATCCGCTTGGCAAGCCATCCTGCAAACTCGTATAGACCAACCGATTAACCTGGGCATTCGGCCAGAGCAAGTGCAAATTGCGCCAGCCGGAGAAGACGGTGGGCTGATGGCGCAGGTGACGCTGGTGGAGCCGCTGGGCCGCGAAACGCTGGTGCGGGCAAGACTGCCGGGGGTGGCGCGTCCGATCAGCCTGCTGGCTGCACCAGAGCAGGCGGTGCAAGTGGGCGATCGCCTCTCGCTCCGGTTCGACGAGCGCGCCTTATTCCTGTTTGACCCACAAACGGGCGATCGCCTTCATTAGGCATCCTCTTCGTCTGGATCTGAGTCTTCATCGTCGTCCCAACTGGGATATTGCTCCGGCGCTTTGCCGTGGCGCTCCAAAATCTTGTTGCTGCCCCGCTTGGGTTTTCCCGGCTGAATTGCTTCAAGCTGCACGTTAAATTCCCAGTGATCGCCAAAGTCGAAGAGGTAAGTCATCACCATACCGGGCTGCAAAGGCAGGTCGCCAATCAGCACTTCGTCGCTGGCTTTGCCGTCGCGCCAGTCGCTATAGGGATGATGAATTTCGACCGTGCGACCCATCGCGTCTTTGAAGGAAAACAGATCGAGATGGTCAGAGTCGAAATTGACTGACTCTCGAATCAAGTCGCCCAGGGCCTCCAGGGTGGACTCGCTGGAAATCGACAGCCGCCGCCAGATCCGACCCAGCGACACTTTGAAGAGGTAAGTTCCCGTCTGGTGAGATTGGGACTGGAGCGGGGGCAGATTTTGTCGCCACTCTGGGAAATAGGATTGGAAATAGGGCTGAAGGTCGCCCCAGGGCAGGGTAAAGTCGCTTTCCGACGCCCAATGGAATCCCTGGTCGAAATAGGCGTTGAGCGCTACAGTGGCGATCGCATCTCCAATCGGCAGGGGCTTCACCTGCTTAACGCGCCAGCCCTTGCCCGCATCGGGGCGGGGGCAGACCAACTCCACCCAGCCAAACATCTGCATCAGCGCCAGGTTGTGCAATCCTGGCCAGTAGCTCAACCGATATTGTTCGTCATAGTTTCGGTAAATTTTGGGCTGCTTCGACAAATCAGCCCAAGCTCTTAGAACTCGGCTGCCCTCATTCAGCGGATTTCGGCCTTCTCCTAGCAGCTCCAGATTACCCCGGATCAGCCAGGCCTCCAGCAGCGTGAAATATTTCTCGGTGGGGTTAAGCGTTTGCCACGCCGCGTAGAGGTCAGGATTGACCACTAGCTTGGGCGTCTTGCCCGTTTGGCGGATCTGGGCTAGCCCCGTCCCCCGCAGCAGTAGATAGAGCCCGTACAGATTGGGGTAGGATTTTTGCTGCGGCCGCTTGAGGTCGATTTGAATCGGCTGGCTCAGCAAGGCGTTTAGCTCTTTGAGGAGGTTGAGATTAAGCTGTTGACGGGTGTTGCTAACCGGAAGACCGTCTGCACCGATTCTGTCCAGCAGCCGGTCAAAATCTTGAACAATCGTGCCGGGTGTGGTGGGCGTGATGCGGAGGTCTTGCAGGAGGGCGATCGCCTCTTCCGACATGGCAATACTCCGCCCCTCGACGGCTTTCCGCAAGGTCTCCTGCTGAAGCTGGGCGGGAAAATCCAGCAAGCTCAGCAAGTTGCCATCGTTTTCATCTTCTAAACCTAAACCTTCCATAGCTTCAAGCGTTACCAACCCCTCGCCTAACAGATGTTGGGCGATCGCGCTCACTAGCTCCTCCCGATCGGTCGGTAAATGCTCCAGCCCTGGCACTGGGCCAAGCCCAAGCTGCTGGCTCATTAGCGCCACAAACTCCGGCGGCACCCCCTCTGGCACGGTCATCGGTGAGAGCGCCGCCTGGGGCTTCTCGCGAACCTGCTGGTTATACTGCTCCTGATAGGCGGCCATGCCTTCTGGAGTGGTCATGTCAAACCCGCTCGCTTGCCCAGACATGAAAAACGACTTGGCAATGCCAAAGTTGCCTGGGTTATTCATCGTTGCGGCAAAGGTCGGCTCAATTTCGTGGAGAAACGTCAGGATTTTGCCGCTGTGGCGCTGTTTGTATTCCCGCTGGACAAACTTCCAAAAAGTGATTAGCTCTGGCACAATGTAGTTCGCATCGTCCGCTTCCGAAAGGGCAATTTTGCGAGGAAAAAGCTGCTGGAGCACAATCTCCACGTCCCGCTTTTGCATTTTGGGCAGCGTTACGTCCAAATAGGCATAGCCGAAGTAGACCAGATTTCTGGCCCAATCACCCAAATACGCCTCCTCCTTGGGATAAGACCTTAGATACGCCTGTCCCTCAGGAGAGTTGGCAAACGCTTCCACCAGCGCCGGCACATAGTCCGACTCTAGAACGGCGATCGCTTCGTCAAAGTCTTTAATCCGGTCGATCTGGTTGAACTGGAAAGCCATGATCTTCTCCAGAATTGAAACAGGGTAGAGCAGACGAGTGGCGATCGCTGATCGAGTGAAGGGAAGGGGCGATCGCCCATCCAATATGTATCCCCAACTCAACCATTCATTCACTGATCCGCTTCACCAAGTGATCAGCTTCATCGGCTGCATGGATTCAAACCTACAGAAAACCTATAAAAAACTCAACCAGTCCAAGCAGTCTGAAAATTTGAGTGCTAGCGGACAGATTTACCAACACAAGATTTACCAACACAAGATTTACCAACAATTTAATGAGCAATTAATCAGCAGGGGCCCGTTCGCCACTAAACTTGCATTCTGGTAGACCTATCTCTAGGATCAACCCTAGGTTCTGTTTTGAAAGTTTTTGAAAGTTAATGTGTCATGTGCGATGCACACGACACATCAGCCCTTTCGGATTGTTTTAACACAGACCCTAACAACCCCTAGGTGAAGTGAGTGCCCTGGTATCCAGGGAGAATCGACACAAGGCAACCGAGCCGCTCTCCGGCGTTGACGTTCGCTTTCCCTGCCCCAAATCTTTATGGACAATAGCTATGACTGCCACTGGCGCAACATTCCCCATCGACCTCGGCGCGTATCAAAAACTCACGCTTGACCCCGCCGTTCCTACCCTCAGCGCAGATCAAAAAGCAGCCCTGCAAGCCAATATCCAGCTTTGCCGAGATGCGATCGTCTTTTTCACCGCCACGGGCGCAGCGCATGGCGTCGGCGGACACACGGGCGGCCCCTATGACACCGTGCCCGAAGTCATGATTCTGGATGCGCTGTTTCGTGGCCAGCCCGAGTCTTTTGTGCCTATCTTCTTTGATGAAGCCGGACACCGCGTCGGCACGCAATACCTAATGTCCACGCTGAATGGCGACCTGCCCGCCGAACAGCTCATGAGCTACCGCCTGGCCCACTCCAAGCTGCCCGGACACCCTGAACTGGGCCTCACGCCCGGCGTCAAGTTCAGCTCCGGTCGCTTGGGGCACATGTGGCCTTATGTGAATGGTGTAGCCTTTGCGAATCCTGGCAAGACGGTCTTCTGCCTCGGCTCCGACGGTTCCCAGCAAGAAGGGAATGATGCGGAAGCGGCCCGTCTCGCGGTGGCGCAGCATCTCAACGTCAAACTGATCATCGACGACAACGACGTAACGATCGCCGGTCATCCGTCCAAGTATCTCCCCGGCTACAGCGTCAAGCGCACGCTGGAAGGGCACGGGCTGAAGGTGCTGGAGGTGAATGGTGAAGATATCGACGCGCTCTATGCCGCTATTGTCGAAGCGGTGAATACGCCTGGCCCGATCGCCGTTATTTGCAAGCGCCCCATGTGCCCTGGCATCGAAGGGTTAGAAGGCTCCAACCACGGGCACGACGTAATTTCGGTGAAGCTGGCCGTGTCCTACCTGGAAAAGCGGGGCCATGCCGCCGCCGCTGCCCACCTCAGCAGCATCCAGGCTCCCAAGAACGACTACACCTTCCTGGGCGTTAGCAGCAAGTGGGATTCCAACCGCAATGTGTTTGGCGACGCGGTAAATGGCGTGCTGGCCAAAATGAGCGAAACCGAGCGCAAGGAAAAAGTGCTGGTGGTCGATAGCGACCTGGAAGGTTCCTGCGGGCTAAAGAAAATTCACGATGCCTACCCGGAAGTGTTTATTCCCTCTGGCATCATGGAGCGGGGCAACCTGTCGGCAGCGGCGGGCTTTGGCATGGAGAAGGGCAAGCAGGGCATCTTCGCCACCTTCGCCGCCTTCTTGGAAATGTGCATTTCCGAAATCACGATGGCGCGGCTGAACTATTCCAACCTGCTGTGCCACTTCTCGCATTCCGGCATCGACGACATGGCAGACAACACCTGCCACTTTGGGATTAACAACTTCTTTGCCGACAACGGGCTGGATGACGGCTACGACACGAAGCTCTATTTCCCTGCCGATGCCAATCAGATGAAGGCCTGTGTGGAATCGGTGTTCTTTGACCCCGGTCTGCGGTTCATCTTCTCCACCCGCTCCAAGACGCCGATTTTGTTAGACAGCAGCGGCAATGAGCTTTATGGCGGCGACTACAAGTTTGTCCCCGGCAAAGATGAAGTGGTGCGTGAGGGCACGGCGGGCTACATCGTCGCCGTCGGTGATGCGGTGTATCGGGCGCTGGATGCAGTGGAGCGGCTGAAGCAAGACGGACTGGACGTGGGGCTGATCAACAAGTCCACGCTGAACGTGGTGGATGAGGACGTGATGGCGAAGATCGGCAAGTCGCCTTTTGTCGTGGTGGTGGAAGCCTTTAACCGCCGGACGGGCCTGGGCAGCCGCTTTGGCTCCTGGCTGCTGGAGCGCGGCTACACGCCCAAATACGCCTACTACGGCACCCACGAAGAGGGCAGTGGCGGTCTGTGGGAGCAGTTCCCCCATCAGGGCATTGACCCCGTGGGTATCATCGACAAGGTGAAGAAGCTGGTGTAGGAGAGATCCCCCCAACCCCCCTTAGCAAGGGGGGCTTTATAGAGGGTCAGGTAGAAGCGATCCCCCCCCACCCCCCTTTGCAAGGGGAGCTTTAGGCAGAGGGGGGGCAGTG
>RFIF01000082.1 GCA_003695655.1 Cyanobacteria bacterium J069 | reverse complement strand
CCCCCCGGTATTGCGCCCCCATCACTCAATCCGCCACCCCCTCCTCAGCCGCCATTCCCGCCTGATCCACCAGATGGCCCGCCCGATGGCGGCGGTGGGGGCGGTGGCAGCGCTCAACCGCCAGAGCCGCGCCCCAATCCAGAGCCACCGCCATTCCCAGAGCCACCGCCATTCCCAGAGCCACCGCCGCCAGTTTCCGGCGGCACCAATGGCACCCCTCCGTCCGGGCCCAATCTGCCGAACGACAATGGCTCGATCGATGGCCCTCAGCCCAATCCACCCTTGCCCGATGGGTCGGGGGTGCCAGGTCAGCCCGAACCCACGCCGGAAGTGCCCTCTCAGCCTGCGCCCAGGCTAGATGGAAGCGGGGGGAATAAGACCTTTGTGCTGCAATTGGGTGGTGCGGCGGTTTCGGTGCTATCCGATGCAGGGGAAACAGCGGTACCCGTGGGCAGCGAAGTCGTGATTGCCCGCTTTAGCGGCGTGGGCACAGGCAGCACCACGGCGGATAATCCCGGTGAGCTGGACACCCTCAAGCTAGTGGGCACCCCCTTTACCGCCAGAAATATGCAGCTCAATCAGGTGGGTGCAGATCTCGCAATCACGTTTGATGGTGTACCCAATTTCACCCTCCGGCTGAAAAACTTTGCGCTGCAAGATCTGGATAACCTGGTCAATGCGGGCAACGTGCTGTTTGATGGGCAAACGGCGATCGCCGATGACTTTGATGTGATCCACTGGCGAGAAGACCTGACCGTCTTCCGGGATAACGTGGCGACCTTCCTCAACGACTACGACAACCGCGTCACCGGGCGCGACAACTCCGACGACACCATCAACGGCATGGGTGGCAACGACGTGCTGCTGGGGCTGAGCGGCGACGACCTGCTGCGCGGCGGCGATGGCGATGACCTGTTAGATGGCGGCGTTGGCAATGACACGCTGGTAGGCGCGGCCGGGCGGGATACTTTTGTGCTGGGGGCGCGGCCAGGCGTAGATACAATTGTTGATTTTCAGGTTGGGCAAGACCGACTGCGGCTGGCGGGTGGCCTGTCGCCAGAACAGCTCACCTTCACCAGCAGCGGCAGCCACACCCTGATTCGCAATGGCAACAGCACCGTGGCAATTTTGCAAAACATGCAGCCCAGCAGTCTGAATCTATCGACCCTGTTTGACCCACCGGGCAACTCTGCTGCCGCGACAGGACTTTAGTCCTGATAGTCCCCAACTGCTGATCTGCCGCGCTAAGATCGAAATCGTCCTGATACTTGGAACCCCTGGCCCAGCGTCTAGAATCAGACGCGGCGCACTGAGGACAGGATGGCGTGAGGAGAGCTTCTGTAACTCGGAACTGAGAGCAATTTGTAGACAAGACCTGCTTTCAAGACTGGCTTTGGAGCATCTAGCTGGCGGTCTGTCTGACGAGACTATCCGGTCGCCTCAGGTTGACCCATGTAAGCAGAATTATGGCTGAGGTGGCTTGCCCCCTGTACACCGCTAGTTTGTCGCAGCGGCTATGGAGCGTGTTTGGCAGAGAAGCCTGCTGCGGAAGACCAGGAACCCCGCTGCGAAGCCACCTTCGGCCAATCCAAATCTGCTCAAAAGATGCCTCTCGGCGGCAACTTCTGGCGGATGGGTGCGTCAGCACATCCTGCGGTTGAACTTCTTGCTATCTTGTTGCTTAATCCAACGGGCTTTGCCTAAAGTTCATCAGAGCTGGGCTAGATTCAGGGCCAAAAGTTCTCTTTTCTGCCGCCAGACTATCGCTCGAAATCGGTCTACTAGCTCGCATTTTGGCTAAAGGAGATTCGCGCAGTCCTTTAATTAATGAGTGTAATTAATGAGTGCTGCTAGTGCTGCTAATCGGCACTGCCCATTCCTGGATTTGGGGCGATCGCCCGCCTTTGGCGACCCTCCCCAGACGGATTCAGAGGTTCCTCCCTCTGAGGAACGTCAGAAACGCAGCTTCTACACTAAGTTATCTGTAGCTTGGGTGGGTGAGCTTGGGTGGGTGAGCTTAAAGGGGGGGCGATCGCGGCAGATTAACGTTGGGTAGTCACAAGCCAGTCACAGGTTAATCACAAGTTAGCCAATAATCACAAGTTAGCCAAAGAGTCAGTCACACAGTTTAGTCACACTGGTTATTCGTTTGGGTAGGGAGCGTTATGTTGGAATACAAGGGTTACACAGCCGACATTGAGGTAGACATTCAAGCAGGCGTGCTGCATGGCCGCGTGCGAGACATTCAAGACGTAGTGACCTTTGAAGCCAAGACGGCTGCCGAGCTAGAGCGCAAGTTTCATCGTTCTATCGATGTGTACCTGCAATTCTGCCAGGAGACTCAGCAGGAACCCGATCGCCCCTATCCCCAGTCTGTCCCGCATACCATTGCCCTAGAAGCCACACCCGATTTGTGCCGCGCCGCCTCTAATGCGGGCAAAAGTATCGATTCCTGGGCGCAAGAAGTTCTTTCCGACGCCGCCCGCCGCAGTCTGGAGCACTTTGCCTGAATACTTTGCCTAAATTTAATTTTTGATGCAGCTAGGGCTTCAGACCTAACCCCTGGCCCCCTAACCCCTGCTATAGTTGCACGACTTAGACGCACTGAAGCGTTGATGGAATGAGATTCGGGTAACGCTGCGTTTTATAGTGGAGTGGCTGCTCATTCCCTAAGCAACTGTGAAAGCGATTACTCTGCTCGGCTCCACTGGCTCCATTGGCACTCAGACCCTGGACATTGTAAGCCAATATCCCGACCAGTTTCGGATTGTGGGGCTGGCTGCTGGTCGCAATGTAAACCTGTTGGCCCAGCAGATTCGCCAGTTTCAGCCGCAGATTGCAGCTATCTGCGATCCGGCGCTGCTGCCGCAAGTGAAAGAGGCGATCGCCGACCTGTCTTGCCAACCCATATTGCTGGCGGGGGATGAGGGCATCGTCGAGGTAGCCCGCTATGGAGATGCCGAAGCTGTAGTGACAGGCATCGTGGGCTGCGCGGGCCTGCTGCCAACCATCGCAGCGATCGCAGCGGGCAAAGACATTGCCCTAGCCAACAAAGAAACCCTGATTGCGGGCGGGCCGGTTGTCCTGCCGCTGGTAAAACAGCACGGCGTCAAGCTACTCCCAGCCGACTCTGAGCATTCCGCCATTTTCCAATGTCTCCAGGGTGTGCCCGCTGGCGGGCTGCGGCGCATCTTACTCACTGCATCGGGCGGGGCCTTCCGCGATTTGCCAGTGGAAAAGCTAGCCACGGTGAAAGTAGCTGATGCGCTTAAGCATCCCAACTGGACGATGGGCCGAAAAATCACCATCGACTCCGCCACGCTGATGAACAAAGGGCTGGAGGTGATCGAAGCGCACTTCCTGTTTGGGCTGGACTACGACCATATCGAAATCGTTATCCATCCCCAAAGCATCATTCACTCCCTGATCGAGCTAGAAGATACCTCGGTGCTGGCGCAGTTGGGGCTGCCCGATATGCGCCTGCCGCTGCTCTACGCCCTCTCCTATCCCGCCCGCATCTCGACAAACTGGGAGCGACTCGACCTAGTGAAGTGCGGCGACCTCACCTTCCGCGCCCCCGATCATCAAAAATATCCCTGCATGGGGCTTGCTTACGCAGCCGGGCGGGCGGGTGGCTCCATGCCCGCCGTGCTAAACGCTGCTAATGAGCAAGCAGTAGATTTATTCTTGAAGGAAAAAATTCAGTTTCTCGACATTCCCCGGCTGATCGAACAAGCGTGCGATCGCCATCATTCGCAGAACCAGTCCCAGCCCACCCTCGACGATATCCTCACCGCTGATCAATGGGCACGCCAGGAGGTTCTCGTCGCCAGCCAGCGTTTGGTTGCGTAAAGGGTGTTGGGGTAATGGGGTGGTGGAGTGATGGGGTGGTGGAGTGGCGCGGATGAAGAGATAGGGAGATGATGTGATGATGGAATAGGAAGATGTTGGGGCATTCCAGTTGTTATTGCCAGCACCCAGCACCCCAAAACTCCAACCCCTCAAAACTCCAACCCCCTTGTCATGTCAAATCCTCTCCGGAGAATCAAGCAACTCCCCTGGCTGCCGCTATTTCAGACGGCGGGCTATGCGATCGTCGGTTTATTTGGAGTAGAGCTGGTGCTGTGGTGGAGCAGCTCACGCCTGCTGTTTGTGGCCCAGGCTAATCGTCTAATTTTCTCGCCACCGCTAGATCTAATTATTGCGCTATCGATTGCTATCGGAGTCGGGGCGCTGGCGGTGCATTTGCTAGATCGGTTTCAGCGCACAATCTTTCTCAATCTAGGAATTCTCTGGGGGCTGGTGGCCTGCCTGATTGTGATGGTGTGGGTGCGATCGCTCTCGGGCATTCCATCGCTGCTGCCGCCCAGCCAGGAAGCGCTGATGGGGCTGATTATTGGCGTATTCTGGCGCGGTAAAAACCACTGGCGCTGGTAATCAGCACTTGTCCTCTTGCAGGAATGATTGCCCGACACCCTTGCCCGACACCCTTGCCCGACACCCTTGCCCGACACCCTTGCCCGACACCCTTGCCCGACACCCTTGCCCAACACCATGCCTGACACCATTGCCCGGTGCAGTCATGCCGGTGGTACAATGATGTTTGCCCTCAGAACAGCATTCGCACCAGCGGTCTAAATCTTTTTTTGAAATCAGTAATTAATTCAAATTTGTATTGAAAGATACACCCTAATTGGCTGGACTTTTATCTACTGAAAGGCGTACGCTTTCTTAGACTTTCGATGCCTAAAGTTGTTTCAATTCACTCCTATCGGGGTGGCACCGGCAAGTCAAACTTCACAGCTAACCTTGCAACAGCGTTAGCAATGAAGGGACATCGAGTCGGGGTAGTGGATACAGATGTCCCCTCTCCAGGCATTCACAACATCTTTAGCCTGGAGCCAGACGTCATGAGCAAAACGCTCAACAACTACCTCTGGGGAGAAGCCCCGATCGAAGAAGCTGCCTACGACGTCAGCGCAAACGTTGGACTGACGGGTGAAGGCAAGGTGCTGCTGGTTCCCTCTAGTGTCAAGGCCGACGACATTGCCCGCATCCTCAAAGAAGGCTATGACGTTAAGCTGCTCAACGACGGCTTCCGCAGCCTGGTCAAAAACCTTCAGCTTGATTTCCTGTTCATTGACACACATCCCGGTTTGTCTAAAGAAACCTTCCTGTCGATCGCCATTTCCCATGTCCTGATTTTGCTATTGCGTCCCGACAAGCAAGACTATCAGGGAACCGCCGTCGCAGTGGACGTGGCCCGGCAGTTGAAGGTGCGCAGAATGCTGCTGGCGATTAACAAGGTGCATAGCCGTCTCAACTTTGAAGCGCTGAAGCAAAAGATCGAAGAGACCTACGATGCACCCGTCGCGGGCATTTTTCCCCTGTCCGAAGATGTGGTGCAGCTTGCCAGCGAGGGTGTGTTTTGCATGCAGTTTCCAGAGCATCCGGTAAGCCAGGAGTTTCAGCGATTGGCACAGCAAATTCAAGATTCAGAATAAGCGCCCGCTGGCCCCGTTTGATTGCCCTCTTGCTGGCTTTGATTGCTCAGTCACGCTGCTTCCATTTTCTTGAGGTCACTCTTTTGAGGCAACTATGGTGGATATAGGAGACTTGAAATCGCTGACTAACTCGATTCAGGCCGTTGCATCGCCGTTTCGGGCTTATTTAAGCGATTTACATGCCAAGTACAAGCCTCTCGATTCCGGCAAGATTGCTGACTATATTCCTGAGTTGGCCTTAGCCAAGCCAGAGTGGTTTGGCATTTGCGTGGTGACGGCGGACGGGCGCATGTTTGACGTGGGCGAGTGTGACCAGGTGTTTACCATCCAGTCCATTTCTAAGGCGTTTGTCTATGGGCTGGCGCTGGAAGACCACGGGCGAGAATATGTGAATAGCAAGGTGAGCGTGGAGCCGACGGGTGAAGCGTTTAACGCGATCGTGTTGGATGAGAAGACCAACCGCCCCTATAACCCAATGGTGAACGCGGGGGCGATCGCCACCACAGACTTGATCAAAGGAAACAGCCCCACCGACCGACTCAAGCGCATTCTGGACATGTTTTTGCGCTATACCGGGCGCAGAGAAATTGACATCAACGTGCCTGTATTTTTATCCGAAAAAGCAACGGGACACCGCAACCGGGCGATCGCCTATCTCATGCTCAATTTCGGCATGGTCACCGACCGTATTGACGAAACGCTTGATCTCTACTTTCAGCAATGTTCGATCCTGGTCAACGCCCGCGATTTGGCAATGATGGGCGCAACGTTGGCCAACGGCGGCGTCAACCCCGTGACGGGCGAACGGGCGATCGACGAACACTATGTACAAGACGTGATTAGCGTCATGCTGACCTGCGGCATGTACGACTATTCGGGCGAATGGGCTTACCGAGTCGGGGTGCCCGCCAAGAGCGGCGTGGGCGGTGGCATTACCGCAGTGGCTCCGGGCAAGCTCGGCATCGGCACGTTTTCGCCCCTGCTCGACGCCAAAGGCAACAGCCTGCGGGGCATCAAAGTCTGCGAAGACCTATCCCGCGACTTTGGGCTGCACTTATTTAACGTCGCCAAGGCAGAACACGACCTTTACGACTGGATCGAGGGCAACAACAGCCCGGATGGATGGTAGTTGGTTAGGGGTTGGGGTTGGGGGGTTAGGTTAGATGCGGGTGGGGGTATTAGGGTGATGGGGTGATGGGGTGATGGGG
>RFIF01000081.1 GCA_003695655.1 Cyanobacteria bacterium J069 | reverse complement strand
CGACTCATCGGCGGACTTTAGAAGCATCTCTTTTAGCCTAAAGTTCACCCTCAGTTTCACTTGCCTCTCTTCAGATTTTCTTTATAAATTAGCTCTCAGACCTGACAGATTATGATGAAAACGAATGAAATCTGATTCTTAATGTAACAAGATCTAACAAAGCTATGGATTCAATGGACTCCTTGAATGGGATCATGGGCGGGCTGGCGATCGTGATTTTGATCGGCGGCATGTTGATGATGTTTACGACGGTATTCACGACCAAACGCTAGGGCGCGTCATTAATTCACCTCAGAGCCTTTGATCAGAACCTTTGAGGAACCAGCACTATCGCGCCCACCCAAACAAACTAGGCTAGGGGCTGAAACCCCTGACAAACCTAATGTTTCGCTAACATGTTTCGCCAACAATTGATGACAGCCCCTAGTGTTGCCTGTGGCGCTACCCATCCCGACGATGCACTCGAAACTCCTGCTCCAGGCTGGGAAGCTCGATGCCATTTTGCATAAGCTGGGCGATCGCCTCTACATCCGCCAGCTTTTCTCGCAAAATCTCGATCCGGTCTTGCAGGCGCGACTGAATCACCTGCTGCCCCGCCGACACGCAATCGCTACAGGCTTCACCGCAAATCACGCCTTGATCGTCATAAATCACCGCCAGCAAAAGCTGATTTGACCCGCTGCGCACCGGCCGCGACTCTCGACCGCAGATGGAGCAAAACACCGGAACGTTGCCAAAGTAAATGCTTTGTTCCCAAACGATTTTCACAGGCTTGACCTCAATCGAGTTTGGCAGGCAGGCGGTCATCGGGCGCAGTTGCGGATGAGCATTGCGACTCACCCACAGTTTGTGACCTAAAGCCTAGCCTTGCCGCCTGGTTTAAGGATGTTTCCTGAATTACCAGATAAAGTGCCCAGGGCAGAGCAACCCACAAAAATTGCCTCACAGACCGGAAACCCGGACACCGCGAGGCAAGGACAGTTAAACGCTACCTCTAGTGTGGGGGGCGATCGCCCTCATCACCTCGGTCGCTGTGCCGATTTTTTGGGTGTCCCTGCGGGCGATCGCATCTACCCTAAGGAATAGTCTGGTGATCCAGGTCACAGCCCTGCGGAGTCTGCCTCCCAAAGATAAATACGCTCTGGAGTTTGTTTACAAAACGTTACTTTACTTCCTGCCTTGGGCAGATTGAAGATACGAGTGAGCGAGAGGGCGGTTTCTAGAAATTGGGAAACTGGTTTGCTTGAGTTGGCCTGTGAAACTACGCCCCTCATGGAGGTTGAGTTAGCTTATGTGCAAGCTGCTGACGGAGTACAGCAGCAACCCCTCATTCTCGTTCCAATTTAGATTCGACACCAATCAGACGAATCAGACGCAAATTACAAATCAGGCGCAAATTTCAGATCAGGCGCAAATCTAGATTTTAAAAATTAGGTACTGCTGATTTAAACTCAACGACTTAATTTAAGCTCAACGACAATCTTGACTCAAAACTTAATCGCTAGAGAAACCCTATGCTCAGCCAAATGAAGCGCCTTAGTCTGGAGATAGAAGGTCAGTATGCAACAGACTCAGAGCTACAATTTTTGCGAGATTACGTTAAATCTTATGAACTAAGAGTCGAAACTTATCAGCGGATTCAGGCGGCTGAAGCGCTTCTGGTGAGCGAGGTTCAGCAATATTTGACCCGGAAAGACCCAGCCCTCTTCCGCAGCGGCAATGACGACGTTACTACCAAGTGGAAGCGAGATACGGTGCGCGTCCTGCGATACTCGGCAGTGGCGATGCTGCTCAACGACCCAGAAACCTTGCAGGAGCGATTTCTGCTGTGGTTTCAGACCATTATGCGTGCCTTTGGTGCCCAGCAGAGTTGCAATGCGACCTATGAGGCCATGCAGCATGTCGTGAAGCAGCACCTTACGCCCGTGCAGGCCAGCCTGTTTTGCCCCATTTTAGAAATTAATCGACACCTCCTCGGCAGCAATCACACCTGAGTAGGACTTACGCAGTTGGATGATTTTTCGCGGGCGCAGCCCGCGAAAAATCATCCAGAATCTATAAAACTCGTTTCAACTGCGTAAGCCCTGCTGAGATTTCCGGCGAAAAACCTGGGAGCTGTCCAGCAATTGTCGGCAAACCATTGGTTTTTTCAGGAGTTTCAGCCCCCAGGTTCGTTTGCTTGGGCGGGCGCGATAGTGTCTATTCCTCAGGGATTTTGAGGTGGAACTGAGGACGCGCTCTGGGCCTAGAAACCGGGTGTGAAGCCCCTCGCATCGAGCGATCGCCGACTTGAATCGTTACGAAGCGCAACTCCGTTAATCCTGAAACTGTCTGCTGTGTTTTGTAAAATGCAGCAGGAAATCACAGCAAACGTGAGAAAACGATGATTCTTTAGTTGCGGGGACGACATCTAGCCGCCATTAAAGAATATATTGTAGGGAATCAGAAGTAATACGGATGCTTTGAGTTCCTCAATTTGCTTCAGGCGATTTTGACTGGGTGAGGATGCGCGATGCCAGTGAAAAGATTTGAGCTGCGATCGCCCGAAGGGGGCGCTGACGGGTTTGGCATGTTTTTGGGCGGTTCGGGGCAGCCGCAGGGCACAGCGGGCGGACTGGCTCCAGGGGCGCTGGTCAAGCCCCGCACCAAGTCTTGGCGCTGGCTAATCGTTGGGTTGACAAGCTGCGCGGCCCTTGGCGGCGTCGCGGCGTCGGCGCTGCTGTGGATGTTGATGCTACCGCCTGCCCCCGACTGCAAGCTGGGTTCGCCGCTAGCGCCAGATATGGAGCAGTTATTTTGTGCGCAGCAGGCAGCGCGCACAGGTGAACTAACCGAGCTGCTGGCGGGGCTGGAGCTGATCGAAACCTGGACGCCGGAACACCCGCTTTATAAAGAGGCGCAGCGCTCGGTCGAGGAATGGTCGAAAGGGCTGCTGGTAATTGCCCGCCAAAAAATGGACGCCAGCGATCTGCAAGGCGCGGTCGAGATTGCCCAGCGCATTCCTAAATCTAGCTCGGTGCGGGCCGATGCAGAAGCGGCGATCGCCAACTGGCAGGGCATCTGGCGGCAGGGCGAGGCTCTGGTGGCCGCCGCCCAAACCGCTATGAAGGAGCAGGCGTGGGGCAATGCTTCCGAGGTGATTCGGGATCTCAGCGAAACCAGTCATCCCTACTGGAATACTCAGCGGGCGCGGGCGCTGTCGGAGCAGTTGCTCATAGAACGCAAAGCCCGACAGCAGCTTGCGGAGGCGCAAAAGGCTGCCAAGTCTGGCAAGCTGCCTGATGTGAGCAAGGCGATCGCCCAGGCGGGTCGCATTGATAAGGGCAGTTATGCCTGGAGTGACGCCCAAATTCATCTCAACCAGTGGAGTGACACGCTGCTCAGTTCGGCGTTTCAGCTTTGGCAAGACCAGAAGTTTGATCAGGCGATCGCCCTCACCAAACAGGTCGAGGTTAATCCAGGCCGTGCCGATATGGCAAAGGATTTGATTCGGCTGAGCGAAGCCCGCAAGCTAGCGGTTTCCACCTGGACAAACTGGGCCGCCACGCCGAAGCATGTGATGAGCCTGATGGAGGCGGTGTCTGCGGCGAAGCAAATCAAGCCCACCAGTCCCTACTACGCCCAGGCCCAGAGCAGCTTGGCGAGCTGGCAGATTCAGCTAGACGGCTTGCGACAGCTCCAACTGGCGCAGATGACGGCGGGCGTGGGCAACGCGGAAACCCTGAGACTGGCGATCGCCCAAGCCGGAAAAATCAATCCAGGGCATCCCCGCCGCCTCCAGGCGCAGACGATGATTGCCCACTGGCACCGCGAAATCGAGCGACTAGAAGACCGGCCGATGCTGGTGCGGGCGCGACGGCTGGCCGCCGAGGGCACGGTTCCTTCGCTGCAATCGGCGATCGCCCAGGCGGGGCAAATTGCCGAAGGTCGGGCGCTGCGGGGTGAGTCGCAGGCGCTCATCCGCGAATGGACTCGGCAAATCCAGGTGATTGAAGACCAGCCTTACCTCAACTTGTCGCGGACGCTGGCACGACGCGGCAAGCTGCGAGAGGCGATCGCTGCTGCCTCTCTGGTGCGTCCCAATCGGGCACTTTATCCGCAGGCACGGGCTGCCATTCGGGACTGGCAAGCCGAAATTGCTCGGCTTAGCGCCCCAGTTGTGCCCTTGGAACGGCTGCTCAATGAACCGTCCCCACCGGAATCTATGCGTCCGTTTGATAGCAATCGCTCTGATCACAATCGCTCTGATTACAATCGCTCTGGGGCGATCGCGCCTGCGCCAGAATCGCTGACTGAGCCTGCTAAGGAGCCTCGATATCGGCTGCCTCAGGAACCCATCCGCAGTCCATCGCCTGCCGCCTCTGTTGCACCCGTTGCACCACCCAATAGCGTGCGTCCAGCGGTTCCCGCATCTGCGCCTGGACCCACTGCACCTGTGCAGCCAGAATCGACTCCCAAGGACATCTCAGGGCTGGCAGAACCCGAAACGCGCGTCGCACCTGCTGCACCACCCGTGAATCGGGGACCTTCGCGAGTGATCGAATCACCGCCCCGGGTCGTTGAGCCGCCGCCGCGCTTTGAGCGTCCGCAAGCCGCGCCCGTTCGGCCCGCCCCGCCGGAAGCCGCAACGCCGCCGCAGGAACGCCCCGCAGCAGTCGAAGCAAGACCGACTGCGCCGTCGTCAGCGGCTCCGGCGAGTGAGCCATCTCCCCAGGCAATGGAGCCTCGTACAGCCGATCTGGACGGGCTTGAGTCTTAAACCTGGTTCAGTCTGTTGCCTATTTGAGTTGAATTGGGCGATCGCCGTTTGCTAACGGCAACACCTCGGCGATCGCCCTACATTCTGTGTATCCAGCGTCGCGGAGTGCTGCCAGACAAGGGGACACCGATTCTGCCGGAATGCTAGCCAGCAGTCCTCCAGAGGTTTGTGGGTCAACCAAAACATCAATCTGAGGGCTGGAAGCGTGAGGGGAGTCGAGAGCGTCTTCCCAATTTGCAACCCAGCGGGCAGCGGCTAGGTTTTGCGGATGAAGCGAACTGCGCCAGCCCTGCCGTAGCGTTGCTGTCGCGCCCGGTAGCAATGGGATGGCGGTCAGCTCTAGCTGAATGCTCACCGGCTCTGATGCCCGCACCATTTCTACCAAGTGCCCCAGCAGCCCAAAGCCCGTGACATCCGTGCAGGCATGAACTCCATGCGCCCGAAAAATCTCCGCTGCCGCCTGGTTGGATTGCAGCATCGCCTGAATTGCCGCTTCAATCCAGCGCCCCTTGGCCTGCCGCTGCATCTCTGCCGCAAACAGCGTGCCCGTGCCCAGCGGCTTCGTCAAAATCAGCACGTCACCCGGTCGCAAGCCGCCCTTGGGCAGCAGTTGGGACGCTTCTGCCAAGCCGTTGCAGGTAAAGCCCAACGCCAGTTCTGCCCCTTCCACCGTATGCCCGCCCATCAGCATCGCTCCAGCAGCATGGAGCGTTTTGGTCGCGCCCGCCAGCAGGTGAAACAGGGTTTCTTCCTGCTTGGCGTCGGTGGCGTAGGGCAGAGTGGCGATCGCCAGCGCGCTCTGAGGACTCGCGCCCATGGCAAACAGGTCACTCAGCGCATGATTCGCCGCAATCTGCCCAAACACAAACGGGTCATCCACCAGCGCCCGAAAGTAGTCCACCGTTTGCACCAGTACCTGCCCCACCGGCACCTGCACCACCGCTGCATCATCCGGCGCATCCAACCCCAGCAGCACGTCCTCCCTCCGCAGCTCTGGCAGTTCCGCTTGCACCCGTTTTAGTGCGCGGTCGAGGGTTTGGCTGCCGATTTTAGAGCCACAGCCCGCGCAGTGGGGAGTGTTGGGG
>RFIF01000080.1 GCA_003695655.1 Cyanobacteria bacterium J069 | reverse complement strand
GGGTATAGGCGATCAGATTGCGCGTGTCGGTATCATCATCCACCAGCAACACGCGCACCCGACTCAGCCGCCGCGCCGCCAGCCCCTCGGCAGCTTCTCCCCCGTTCTGCTCTGGCGACGGCTGCTCAGCGCTTCGCAGCAGCGGAAACTGAGCGGTAAACGTTGCGCCCTGCCCCTCGCCTTCGCTCTCGACGGCGATCGTGCCGCCATGCAGCTCGACCAGATGCCGCACGATCGCCAGCCCCAGGCCCAGCCCGCCAAACTTGCGGGTCGTGGCGCTGTCGGCCTGCCGAAAATAGTCAAACACATGGGGCAAAAAGTGGGCGCTGATGCCTTTGCCCGTATCCCGAACCTGAATTTGGGCCTGCGAGCCGATCTGTGCCAGCGTCACCACGACCTGACCGGCTGCCGGCGTAAACTTGACCGCATTGGTCAACAAGTTCCAAATGACCTGCTGGAGCCGCGCCGCATCGCCCAACACCATCAGCGGGGGGCAGAGCGCGGTAGGAGCGCCGGGGTCACCGCTGAAGACTCGCTGGAGGGCGATCGCCTTAGCCTCGGCCGCCAGCTTCACCGTTTCCATCGCCGCCTCCACCGTCGCCATCAGGTTCACCGGAGCCATGTTCAGCGTCAGCTTGCCCTGCAAAATGCGGGAAACATCCAGCAAATCCTCAATCAGTTGCGTCTGCAATTTGGCGTTGCGCTCGATGGTTTCCAGCGCGTAGGCCGTTTTGGTGGCGTCGAGTCGGCCACTGCGCAACAGGTTCGACCAACCCAAAATCGGGTTGAGCGGCGTCCGCAATTCATGCGACAGCACCGCCAAAAACTCATCTTTGATGCGGTTTGCCGCTTCGGCCTTGGCCTGCTCCTGCTGGGCCTTTTGATAAAGCTGGGCATTGTCTACTGCCAGTGCCGCATGACGCGCCAGGTCTTCCGCCAGCAGCAGGTCATCCTGGTCATAGATCCGGCCAGATTCGGCAGCCACCAGCGTCAGGGCACCCAACGTTTTGCCGTGGGCCTGGAGGGGCACAATAATCGCCGAGCTAAACCCCACCTCTCGCAGCAGCCGCAAATGCTCCGGGTCTTGCGCCGATCGCACCAGCAGGTCATCGGGAATCTGGGGATAAAACTCAGATTCTCCCGTCCGCAACACCCTGGGCGTGCCGTAAGGGGCATCGGGATCGAGCGGATACTGCTGGCGAATGGCGTCAGCCCATTGCACTTTCTGCGGATCGACATGAACCGTGGCGACGGCTTGAATCGAGCCTTCTGCGTCCATCACATGCACCGTACACCAATCGGCCAGATGCGGAACCAGGTGTTGGGCTAACTGATTGAGCGTAGTTTGATAGTCGAGTGAACTCGATAGCACCTTGCTAATCTCGACTAGATACTGCTGGGCCTGTTCCTCTCGCTTGCGTCGTGTAATATCAATCATGATTCCCCGTAGCAAATGGGGGCCCGTAGCATCGCGCACCACGTTCACCACATCGTAAATCCAGACCACGCGCCCGTCGGCAGCCAGCATCCGATACTCTAGGTCGTAGTTATCTTGGGCGGCGGCTGCGTCTTGATGAAACTGGGGCACCCAGTCGCGATCTGGGCCATAAATGTGATTGACCCAAAAATCCTCAATATGCCAATCTTCTAGCGGATAGCCGAGAATTTCGACTGCCTGCGGGCCGATATAGGTGAATCGATCGGTCAGCAGATGGGATTCCCAAGGGATGATCTGAACCCGCTCGGCAATCAGGCGAAACCGTTCTTCGCTCTGGCGCAGCGCCAGTTCGGTGCGTTTCAGGTGGGAAATGTCGATCGCCGCACAGGTAATGCCCATCACCTGACCCGTGGCATCCTTCAGCGGTTCCACGGTCAAGTCATAGTAGTAATCCTGTTCAGCCTGGGTGATTTTGACTTCTTCTCGCGTGCCGCTGCCCGTGTCTAAGACCTGCTGCTTGATCTGAGTCAGGAAGCTGGCCGCTTCAGCGTTCACCAGATCGCGGTCTTGTTTGCCCAACACATCCTCTGCCCCGTAGTCCAGATTGGGGTTTTTAATCCAGGTGTAGCGCAAGGCCTGATCCTGGCTAAAGACGGCGATCGGCGCGTTTTTGAGGGCTACTTGCAGTCGCTCTTCGCTCTCTCGCAGGGCAGCTTCGGTCTGTTTGCGCTGGGTAATGTCTTGCAACACAACGACCGCAGACACAATCTCACCCTGATGGTTGAGGACGGGCGATGAGCTGGTTTCGATAAAAATACAGTCCCCGTCTTCGTAGCAAATCTGCATCACTTCGTTGCGGATGATTTCTCCCTGGCGGAGCGATCGCACTAGCGGGTATTCCTCTGGTGCATAGAGCCGTCCGCTGGCGTGAAACGCCTGAAACGGCACCCGAGACGCATAGGCTTCTAGCGCCAGGTTCAGGGTGTAGGTGTGCCGCAAAATGCGGTTAGACTGCTCGTTGGCCAAAATCAGGCTGCCCGAGGCCGCGTCGGCAATCATCACGCCTTCGGGCATTTGGCGCAGCACGGCCTCGAACTGGGCCCGCTCGGCCGCCAGCTCGCGCAGCAGGCACTCTTGCTCCTGGGCAAGGCGCTGGCGAATCATCTCGGCGCGTTTTTGCTGGCTCAGGTCAATGGCAAAAAACACGCCCTCGCCGGAGCCATCGGCAAACCCAGCACCGCCAATTAAGACCGGCACCCGATGCCCCTGTCTGTGAATGAATTCTTTCTCGTAAGGTTTGCTGACGCCCTGAGTGGCGATCTCAGTCACGGCCCGTTCGTCCAGTGCCCACCACTCGCGGGGGGTGAGCGCCTGCCAGTCGAGTTCTCCTGCGTCTAGGTCTTCTTGGGTGTAGCCCACCAGCGCCAGCAGACTGCCGTTGGCCTGCGAGATATTTCCCGAATGCGACCACACGCCCATCGCCACCATATTGCACTCAAAGATGCGGCGAAAGCGGGCTTCGCTCTGGCTGAGGGCTTGGGCTGCCTGCTTGCGCGCAGTTACCTCCTGCACGTAGACAGCGAGTCCATCATGCAGCGGATTGATGTGGATCTCAAACCATAAGTCGGCATCGAGGATGTCGGCGGTTTCAAACACCAGCGGCCGGTGTTCGGCGATCGCCCGCAGACAGTTGACTTCAAACACGCCGCCCCGCGCCTCCGGAAAGATCTCCCAGATCGATCGCCCCAGCAGCGCTTCGCGCGATCGCCGCAACCCCTGGGCCGCCTGCCGATTGACGTAGGTAAACTGCCAATCTAAGTCGAGCGTATAGAATCCATCCGTTACCGAATCCAGAATTTCGGTGACATGCTGGTGGGCAGTCTGGAGCGCCTGTTCACTCTCTCGGATCTGTTTCAGGCTGGCATCTAGCCGTCGATTGGTGGTGCGGAGCGAGCCACACAGCACGCTAATCAGCCCACCCTCCGCCAAAAATACGGCCGTGCGAATGATTTCTCCCAGGCTTAGTGGGAACGTATATCGAGGTTCGATAAAAAAGAAGCTGCTGATCAGCGCGGCCAGCACAGAGGTTGCCAGTCCAGCCCGCAGTCCGCCCCACCACGCGCTAATCACCACCGCCCCAAAAAACAGCAGAAAGGGCGACTGGGTCATGGGTGCGATGGGGCTTAGCGCCAGCATCAGCACGAGAGCCATCAGGACACTGAACACAACAACCGCAGCCGGAGAGAGGAAAACGCGGGCAGATCGGGACATAGGGGTCAGGGGTCAGGGGTCAGGG
>RFIF01000079.1 GCA_003695655.1 Cyanobacteria bacterium J069 | reverse complement strand
CCCTTGCACCGCCTCGCCCACCTCCCCTTCCTCCTCCGCATCGGCAGTCTGCTCCTCGTCCTGCTGGGGCTGTGGCTGCCCTATGTGGCGTTGGTCTATGCGCTGGTGGATGATGCAAACACCATCAGCATTTTGGTGATGCCGGTGCTGTTTGGGCTGTTTTTTGGGCTGCTGTGGGCGTGGGGGCGCTGGGTATACGGGCGACGGGGCGGATTCGCGCACTATGGGCTGGTGGGCACGCGGGCGATGGGGCGGGAGCTGCTGCAAGGGCTGGGCATGGGCTTTGGCAGCCTGATGTTTTTGTTTGGGCTGATGAGTGTGCTGGGCTGGGTAACGTGGCGATCGCCCTCCATCGCTTTGCCGCAGCTCATTTTGGAAGGGCTGGGGGTGGGGCTGGGCTATGGACTGGCGGAGGAAACCGTCTTTCGCGGCTGGCTGCTCGACGAGCTAGAGCGCGACTATGCCCCCAAAACCGCGCTCTGGGCCAACGCCCTCACCTTTGCCACGCTGCACTTTATCCGCCCGCTGAATGAGGTGATTGCCACCTCGCCGCAGTTCTTTGGGCTGGTGCTGCTGGGTCTGCTGCTGGTGTGGGCCAGGCGGCAGACGGGGCGACTGGGGCTATCCATTGGGCTGCATGGCGGGCTGGTCTGGGGCTATTATCTGGTGAATGTGGGCGCGATGGTGCGCTACACGGGCCAGGTTCCTGAATGGGTAACAGGCATTAACCAAAATCCGCTGGCGGGCGTGCTGGGGTTTCTCTGTATGGGCGGGCTGGCGCTCAGCGTGCGATCGCGCTCTTTTCGCCAATCTTCTAAATAGCCCTCCCCAAACCCTCATCCCCCACCTACCCGATACAATAGACAAAACCCAAGACAAAACCCAAAACACCCGCCTAGGGACACCCTTACCCCCCGCCCAGCAATGCCAGAAAGCTACAGCGATCGCCCCATATCCAGCCGACCCAGCCGACCAGGCCAGTCGAGCCGCATCGAGTCTTCTTACAGCCTGCCGCCTGCGGTGCAGCGGGTAGCGCTGGCGTTTCGGCGCACGGGCTGGATCAGTTTTTGGGCACAGCTCGTACCGGGGGTAATCTCGGCTGGGTCGCTGATCTTTGCTAGTTTCGGGCTGGCCGCTGGGGCGACCACCACGACTCCAGGCGTGCCCTCCCCCACCTCGACCGAAACAGGCACAGGCGCATTTTTCTCGATGCTGGGACTGATTGCCCTGGCTGCGAGCGTCTTCTGGGCCTTTCGCTATGCCCGACTGGGCCGCCGCCTCCAGACTGCTGATGCACGAATGCGTCCCAAGCGCGGCGAGGCCTTTCAGCTTTTGCGGGTGGGGCTGATGATCAATCTAGTGGGAATGCTGCTCACGTTTCTGGGCGCACAGGCGATTGTCGGGTCGCTGGTGATCAAAGCGTCGGCACAGGGATTTGCCATCTTTTCGGGCAGCGCCACCCGCTTTGTCAACCCGCTGGATATGCTGCTGGTGCTGTCTTCGACCAACATCAACATGGCGCACTTTATCGGCATCGTGGCAACGCTGTGGCTGCTGCGGGTGATGAGCCGGAGTTAGTTGGGCGTTTGAGTGGAGGGCGATGGTTTGGTGGAGTTTGGGCGATCGCCCGCGTCACCGACTGCATTCCACCACCCGAATATCACTCACTACCAGCTAAAATCGAGCGGCATGGGCAGTGGCCAGGGCTTGCCCTTGTAGAACAGCAGTTGATAAACGTGCAGACTGCCGTAGCGGAACGATGCCTCAAAGGATTGCAGGTACAGATACCACATCCGCAGAAATTTTTCGTCATAAGCATTGCCCAATGCGCGAATCGCGTCCCGGTTGCGGACGAGGTTGGCGGCCCAGCGCTTCATGGTTTCGGCATAGTGGGGCTTGAGGTTTTCACAATGGGCAACGGAAAGCTTGGCTGCCCATAGCTCCTGAGTCAGCTCATGCAGTTGGGGCGCATAGCCACCGGGGAAGATGTACTTGTCTACCCAGGCTCCGTTGCGCTCGTTGCTCTGGGTGACGATGGTGTGCAGCAGTCCAGTCCCGCCCGGCTTCAGCAGCGCGTTGGCCTGCTGCATAAAGGTGGCAAAGCTACCCTTGCCGACATGCTCAAACATGCCGATGCTCACGAACTTGTCGAACTGGCCGTGAAACTCGCGGTAGTCGGCGATTTCAATTTTGAGGCGATCGCCCAACCCCCGCTGCTCGATCCGCTCTTGCGCCAGCTTGGCCTGCTCTACGCTGAGGGTAATGCCCGTCCCTGACACGCCGTAGCGCTCCGCTGCGTAGATCAACATGCCGCCCCAGCCGCAGCCAATATCCACCAGGGTTTCGCCAGATTTTAGCCCCAGCTTTTTGCAAATTAGCTCATACTTTTGCAACTGCATGGTTTCCAGCGAGTCGCTCTCTTGGCGGCGATAGCCACAGGAATAGGTGAGCGTGGGGTCGAGAAATAGCTGGTAAAAGTCGTTGCCCACGTCGTAGTGATACTGGACGTTTTTGCGGCTGTTTTGAATCAACACGGGCACGGTTTTGAGGCGCTGAGTCAACACCTTAAACAGCAGCGGCAGCGTCACTTTGCTGCTGGCTTTGGCATAGACATTGCTGCGATAAAACAGCCCGATCAGTTCCACCAGGTTGTTATTCGCCTCGTCCCACCAGCCTTCCATGTAGGCTTCGCAAAAGCCTAGCGCGCCAAAGGACAAGACGCGATCGTAGGTGCCCGGATTATGGATGATCAGCCGCAGCGGTTCCGAAGCGCCTATCTGCCCAAAGCGAAATTCCTGCCCCGCCGGGTTGACCACGGTGAAGTCGGCCGCGTCGATCAGGCTAAAGAGCTGGTAAAGATAGCGCTCTCCGCTGGGCAGCTTGCTCCAGTCGGCGATCGCCCCTGTCGCGCCGGGGTTGGCGATCGCGTCGGACTGCAAGGTCTGACGTTCGACCGAAGAAACGGGTTTTGTCATAAAAGTACCTGTGAGATGTGTTGAGTTAGTAAACGATCAATTTAAAGTCCCTCTCCCAGTTTTTTCTGAGAGAGGGATTTAAAAAGATGGGAAAGCCTCTGTACCAAATCTGTACCCGCAGATTAGTCTGCGGCCTTGACTAAGGTATTACTTTGCCTTGCTACTTGGCCTTTAGGGCGGGCATGGTTTTCACCTGAGTCGCCAGACCCACCGCTTGCAGGGCGCGAATCACCAGCCAGGCCCCGTCAATCTCCCACCAGCGCTGCCCAAACTGAGCCGAGGACTGGAACGCATGATGGTTATTGTGCCAGCCTTCGCCAAAGGTGAGCAGCGCCACCCACCAGCAGTTTGTCGCGCGATCGCCCGTCTGATACGTCCGATAGCCCACCATGTGGCAGGCGCTGTTGACAAAGAAGGTGCTATGGAAGCCCACAAACAGCCGCACAAAAATCCCCCACACCAGGAACGCCATCCCGCCCAGCGCGTAGAGCAGCACTGCCAGCGCCACCTGCATCGGAATGTAATAGCGATGGCAAAAGCGATAGACGGGATCGTTGGCAATGTCTTTGGTGTAGCGGGCAAGCTGAGACTGGCTCGGCACTTGATGCATCAGCCAGCCGATGTGGCACCACCAAAAGCCCAGGCTAGAGTCGTGCGGGTCGCCGGCTTCGTCAGAATGCAGGTGGTGCATCCGGTGATAGCCAACCCAACCCTTGACTGCGCCCTGGCCCGCCAGCGTGCCGCAGATGATCAAAAAGTACTCCAGCCATTGCGGCACCTTGAGGCTGCGGTGGGTGGCGAGTCGATGGAAGCCGAGGGAAATGCCCAGCCCGATGGTGATGAAATGTAAGAACACTGCCAGCGCCACTGCTGACCAGCTAAAAAAGGCAGGAACAAAAGCTAGCAAGGCAGCCAGGTGCAAAAACAGGGTGAAACTAATCACGTCCCAGCGGGGACGCGGCACATTGAACTGGGCATCGGTCATGCGAAACGAACTCCTGGCTGAGGCCGGTAGGGAAAATTTAGAAAAATCGTAGAAAATCGGGGGCGGAGAATCGGGTTGCTAGTCCATTGGATGGAACGCGGTCAGGTGAGGCGCAAACTCCTCCTGGCGATGCTCGACCTGGCGATGGCAGTCGGCGGGGGAAATCGCTAGGTGCTGAAGCAGGTTGATATCAACCGTGCCGTTGTTCTCGATCAGCAAGACGATGGACTGGGTGGGGTCATGCTGGGCGATCGCCTCCATCAGCCGGGCGATCGCCACTTCATCTAGCGAGTCTGACTGGACCTCTGCCGCCAGCGATCGCAGAAACCCCGGCACGGCTGCCAGCGCCACAAACTGCATCGAAAAAGGCACCGTTTCGACACTCCAATCCACCGTATGGGGATGGGCGATCGCCACCCGGCAGACCAGCAGCCCCCGCCCCTGGCTGGTGTAGCTGTGCCAGGCCTTGTAGCCCAGCAGCAGCAGGTTTTGATGAATAAACAAGTTTTGCCAGTAGCCCAAAAGGCCCTGCCAGACACAATCCTTTGCATTCATTCGGCTTCTCATCAAACACTCAAAAGTAAAGTCAAACTATCGATCGCCCGGACACAGGTTTTTGATGCAATTTCCATCCGGTGCAATTTCCATCTGATGCAATTTTCTGGCGAAGTTTCTAAACTTATTTCTGAGAACTTGCCTAGATCAAATTTGACTGCTCGTAGAAGGCGAGTCTTGATGAAAATTCCCCGCATTTGGGCTTTTCAAAAAGCGGTAATCCTTCTTATTGATGGACTGGATATCCATCTCTTTGTACAGACGGGTTTATGCAACATTTCGCCACTGTGCCAGCGTCAAATAAACCGCACCTGAACGGCTCTTCTCCACAGCCCAAATAGATAGACGGGATTTTAGAAAAGAAGTTTCAAGCGCATTTCTGGTACAGGTTTTGCATAGCAAAGCCGTGAGTTAGTACGATTCTGCCCAGATCAGTAAGGCTCAGAAAAATGTCGTCGCCTCAGCCTTCAAACGCGCATAAAAGTCTGACATGACTTGCATGCCAAGCTCAGGTTTTGATCTATAAAATGCTTCAGCGGAAAAATGCTTCAACAGAACGTCAACCTGAAGATGTTAGGTTGCTGTCTGTGATTCCATCTATGAAACTTCTGGTGAAACTTCCCGGTAAAACTTTCAGTAAAGTTTTCCAGTTGGCGCATCCCTTTCAACAGATCGAGAGACTCGAAAGCGATCGCCCAACGCTGGCGATCGCCCTGGATCGCGCCCAAACACATCAAACTTGAAACCATCCATGCCTCGCAGATGAATCGTAGTGTGGTGCTATCGGCGGGCATCCTGACTCAGAAGCAACGCGCTCAGGGATAATCGCTAACCAGTCAAACTTGCTCGATCAGCAAGCAGGTCAGGCAGAGTTTCTGCGCGGCTGCACTCATCACAGTTGCGGGACAGCGTCGGACTTACACCGAACTTTCCCCCTTGCGTCTGGTGGCTGCTCCCCACCAGAACCGAAGCAGAGTCGCTGGTGGCGCATCGTTTCTAGCACAAGACTTTCGATGAATCCATCGAGAATGCAATCCATCCGAAATGCCTTGAAGGAACGCGGCTTTTAGCCAACTCCACCCCTGAGCGTAGCATGGTTCAGCCAAGGTGCAACGCTAGGGATAGTGTTTTCGGAGTATTCTTAAGGCGTTCTCAAGATGTTCTGGTGGCGTTCCGAGCATGTTCTGGAGAGGCTCTGAGGAGCGATCGCCCATCTGTTCCAATGGAAAGCCCTTGGTATTCTATTGGTATTCTCTCGGCATTCCATTGCTATTCCATTGGTATTCTCTCGGTATTCCATCAAATATTCCACAGGTCTTCTCTGAGCGTTCCGCTGGTTTGCCTTTCGCGTGCAACTGACCCGCTCCCGCTATTCGCAGTTCATGAGTCTGCCAACTCTGCTAGCTCCAGCCAGCGCTCTGTAGCAGCGTCGATTTCGGCAGTTAGGCTGGCCAGTTTTTCGGTAAGCTGCTGCATCTCCGTAAAGTCGGCGGCGGGGTCGTCATAGAGCTGCTTTTCCAATGACTCTCGCTCTGCTTCCAGCTTGGGAATGCGGGCTTCCAGGGTTTCATATTCCCGCTTTTCTTTGAACGACAGCTTGCGCGGCTTGGCGGCGCTGGGAGAACTGGCGACGGCGGGGCTGAGTTCTGCGCTGGGTTCTGAACTGAGTTCTGCGTTGGGTTCGGCATCAGGTGCAGACTTGGGTGCAGCTTTTGCCGCTTCGGCATCTGCTGCTTTTTGCCGCTCCACATATTCCAGATAGGTGGTGTAGTTGCCGGGATATTGGCGAATCGTGCCGCCCGCTTCCAGCGCAAAGACAACATCCACCACGCGATCGAGGAAATAGCGATCGTGCGAAACGGCGATCGCACATCCATTAAAGTCCTCCAGATATTCCTCCAGCACCGCCAGCGTTTGCACGTCCAGGTCGTTGGTCGGCTCGTCCAAAATCAGCACATTAGGCGCGCCCATCAGCACCTTCAGCAAAAACAGCCGCCGCTTTTCGCCGCCGGAGAGCTTGTTGATCGGCGCATACTGCTGGTTGGGCGAAAACAGGAAGCGCTCCAGCATTTGCGACGCAGTGATGATGCTGCCGTCGGCTGTTTTCACCAGTTCTGCCACACTTTTCAGATAGTCAATGACGCGCTGATCTTCGTTCATTTCCACGTCTTCGGAATGCTGATCGAAATAGCCGATGTGAATCGTAGAGCCGATTTCGACGGTGCCCGCGTCGGGCTGCACGCGCCCGGTGATGATGTTCATCAGGGTGGATTTGCCCGCGCCGTTGCCGCCGATGATGCCGATCCGGTCTTCCGGGTTGAAGCTGTGGGTGAAGTTTTTGATGAGTACCTTGTCGCCGTAGGACTTGGAAATATTCGTCAGTTCGATCACCTTTTTACCAATGCGGCGGCCGGCAGTGGTGATATCGACTTTGCCGCTGGCTTGCTTAAATTCCTGTGCCTGCATATCGCGGATGCGATCAATCCGGGCTTTTTGCTTGGTGCTGCGGGCTTTGGGGCCGCGCTTCAGCCATTCCAGCTCGCGCCGCAGCACGCCTGCATGTTTGCGCTGGGTACTGGCGGCAGATTCTTCGGCTTCGGCTTTTTTGGTTAAGTAATAGCTGTAGTTGCCCGCGTAGGCGTAGAGGTCGCCCCGGTCGATTTCCAAAATGCGATTGGTAACGCGATCGAGAAAGTAGCGATCGTGGGTGATCAGCAAAATTGCGCCGCGAAAGCGCTTGAGATAGTCTTGGAGCCATTCCACCGAGAGCGCGTCGAGGTGGTTGGTGGGTTCGTCGATGAGCAGCGCGTCGGGGTCGGACAGCAGGGCTGTGGCGATCGCAATTCTGCGACGATAGCCGCCCGACAGGTCGCCCACCCGCGCCTCAAAGTCCTGAATGCCGAGCTTGCTCAGAATCACCTTAGCCTGGGTTTCCAGTTCCCAAGCGTTGGCCATCTCGATCTTTTGCGACACGCTCGACAGCTTGGCCATCAGCGTGTCTGAGTCGCCGTGTCCATGCGCCAGCTTGTCCGACAGGTCTTCATATTCGCGCACCAGCGCCATCTGCTCGCCGCTGTCGGCAAACACCTGCTCCAGCACGGTGCGATTTTCATCCACGGCGGGCTGCTGCGGCAGATACACCACCTTTGCGCTCGGATTGCGCCAGATCTCGCCGCTGTCGGCGGGTTCCAGCCCGCCCAGCATCTTCAGCAGCGTCGATTTGCCCGACCCGTTGGTGCCGATCAGCCCCACCTTGTCGCCCTCTTCCAGGCTAAAGCTGGCATCGCGGAGAATTTCCTTGATGCCGAAGTCTTTGGAGAGCGATCGCACAGTGAAAATAGCCATTTTAGGGATCAGGGGTTAGGGGTCAGGGGTCAGGGATTAGAGATTAGGGATTCAGACCTGACCCCTGGCACCTGATCCCTGAGAGATTTTGTTTTAACGGGCTGGGCAAGTTGCGCTAGGGTTAGAGGCAGTCTGGTTTATGATAGCTGTTCGCTTGCTCAGTCTGGATTTGTGAACCGTGTTGCGAGTCGCCGCGCTATGAGCCGCCGCATTAGAAATTCCGCCAATCATCGTCGCCGCCCGTCACCCGCTGCGGTGGAGCCGACGGCTGGGTTGCGCCCAGTGCCACCCATTATCGAGCCGCCCCAGCCGAGCGATCGCCCCTCCAGATCGCCAGTGGTGCCGTGGGAGAGTACGCCCGTCGATAGCTGGGCGATGGAGGCGCGGATGCTGCGCTGGCTAACGTTTTTGTGGTTGGGACTGGGGCTAGCGGTGCTGTTTTCGGCCTCTTATGCGATCGCCGATGCAGATTTTGGCAACGGGCTGTATTATATGCAGCGCCAAATCTTTTTTGGGGTGCTGGGGCTGCTGGGCTTTAGCCTGCTGGTGAGTACGCCGCTGCGGTTTGTGCTGGGCGTAGCGGACTGGCTGATGCTGATTTGCCTGGGGCTGATTTTGCTGACGCTGCTGCCCGGATTTGGCACAACGGTCAACGGCGCGAGTCGCTGGCTGGCGATTGGGCCGCTGCCGATTTTGCAGCCGTCGGAGCTGATCAAGCCGTTTTTGGTGCTGCAAGGGGCGCGGATTTTTGGCCGGTGGGATCGGCTGTCGTGGAACGTCCGGCTTACCTGGCTGGGCATTTTTGGGCTGCTGCTGGCCAGCATTTTGCTTCAGCCCAACCTGAGTACGACGGCGCTATGCGGCATGTTGCTGTGGCTGATGGCGCTGGCGGCGGGGCTGCCCTGGCGCTATCTGGGCGGCACGGCGATCGCCGGCATGGGCGCAGCTATCCTCAGCGTCAGCCTGCGCGACTATCAGCGCGATCGCATCATTTCGTTTCTCGACCCCTGGGCCGACCCGGCCCAAAACGGCTATCAGCTCATCCAGAGCTTGCTAGCAGTCGGCTCTGGCGGCCTTACGGGCAAGGGCTTTGGGCTGTCGCAGCAAAAGCTGTTTTATTTGCCGATTCACTACACAGACTTTATCTTTGCGGTCTATGCCGAAGAGTTTGGGTTTTTGGGCGGGCTGCTGCTGCTGCTGCTGCTGGGTGCGTTTGCGGTGCTGGGGCTGCGGGTGGCGCTAAAGGCCAAAAGCCCGATTCACAAGCTGGTGGCGATCGGCGTGGTGGTGCTGCTGGTGGGGCAATCGCTGCTGAATATTGGCGTGGCCACGGGGGCGCTGCCCACGACGGGGCTGCCGTTTCCGTTCTTTAGCTATGGCGGCAGTTCCATCATTGCCAGCCTGGTGTCGGCGGCGCTGCTGGTGCGGGTGGCGCGCGAGAGCAGCAGCGCCACGGTGGTTTCGTTTGCACGCGAGCGCGGGTTTGGGGGCGATCGCCGCTCATCGCCGCCAGCCCCGCCCAAGCGCCCCCGAAAATCGCTCGGCAGCAAATCGCTTTAGACTAACCTAGGACTTACGCAGTTGGATGATTTTTCGCGGGCTGCGCCCGCGAAAAATCATCCAGAATCTATAGAACTCGTTTCAACTGCGTAAGTCCTGTAACCGTTCTAAACTGGGAAACAGGACTGGGAAAGCAGGACTGGGAAACAGGCGCGATCGCCCCGCTAGTAACTCCGCTCTGCCCGCATCCCTAAAACCCAACCCCTGCCATAACGCCCTTGACCCCGCTTGAAGACGATTCCCCCAAAATTTCTCAGACCTTTTCGCAAAAAGAGTTGCAGCACTTAGTGCGATCGCAGCTCCATCTTTTGCTAGAGGCGAATAATTTACCAGGAGCCAAGGCGCTGCTGGTGCCCGTGCAGCCGGCGGATATTGCCGAAGCGATTGGGGGGTTGCCCAAAACCATGCAGGCGATCGCCTTTCGACTTTTGCCCAAGGGCGAGGCGATCGAGGTTTATGAATACCTTGATTTAGATGTGCAGCAGGCGCTGATTGAAGAGTTTCGCCGTCAGGACGTGCTGGACATTGTGGAACAGATGTCGCCGGACGATCGCGCCCGCCTGTTTGACGAGCTGCCTGCTAAGGTCGTAGCTCGCCTCCTGCCGCAGCTCAGCCCCAGGGAGCGGGACGCAACGGCGCTGCTGCTGGGCTATGAGCCAGACACCGCCGGGCGCATCATGACGCCCGAATATATCTCGCTCGACGAAGGCTGGAACGTGGCCCAGGCGCTAGATCACATCCGCAGCCTGGCCCGCGCCAGCGAAATGATTTACTACCTCTACATTACCGACGGCTTTCGGCGGCTGACGGGCATTTTGTCGCTGCGGGATCTGGTGGTGGCGCAGCCTGAGCAGCAAATCGCCGAAATCATGGTGCGCGATGCGGTGTCGGTGCAGACGGATGCCGACCAGGAAGAGGTGGCGCGGCTGATTCAGCGATATGACTTTTTGGCGCTGCCGGTGGTGGATGCCGAGCGGCGGCTGGTGGGCATTGTGACGGTAGACGACGTACTGGATGTGCTGGAAGCCGAAGCCACGGAAGATATCTATCAACTGGGCGGCGTGCAGGCGGGCGACGCCAGCTATTTCCAAACGAACCTGCTGACGGTGGCGCGGCGGCGGGTAGTGTGGCTGCTGGTGCTGCTGATTACTAACACGGGCACCAGCGCTGTGATCCGCAGCCAGCAGGACGTGCTGGAGCAGGCGGTGGCGCTGACGGCGTTTATTCCGCTGCTGATTGGCACGGGCGGCAATGTGGGCGCTCAGTCTTCGACGGTGGTGATTCGCGGGTTGAATACAGACGAACTGCGCGCGACAGCATCCTGGTCGGTGATTCGGCGAGAGGCGATCGCCGGAGCGTTTCTCGGCCTCATGCTGGGAGCAGTGGTGCTGGTGTGGGCGTATGTGTTGCAGGGAAATTGGGTGGTGGCGATCGCCGTCGGCATTAGCCTGGTCAGCATTTCGATTTTGGCGTCGGTGGCGGGTTCCAGCCTGCCGTTCCTGTTCCAGCGGTTGGGGTTCGACCCGGCGCTG
>RFIF01000078.1 GCA_003695655.1 Cyanobacteria bacterium J069 | reverse complement strand
CCCCCATCACCACCTGGTATCTAGAAATGCTCGACGCTGCCTGGCTCAAGCCATCGGCTTCCAGTCGCCCTGACCTAGCCGTGGTGCAGGCGGAGGTGCCCTGTCCAGAGTTCAGTCGATTTCTCTACACCGCAGTCGGCGGCGACTGGTACTGGCTCCAGCGCCTCTCCTGGAGCTACGACCAGTGGTTGCGCTATCTCGATCGCCCCCAAGTGCAGACCTGGGTAGCCTATGTGGCCGGCACGCCAGCAGGCTATGTAGAGCTAGAAGCCCAGCCCGACGACAATGTAGAAATCACTTACTTTGGGCTGCTGGGGCAGTTTATGGGCCAGGGGCTGGGCGGGCATTTGCTAACGGTAGGCACGCAGCAGGCCTGGAAAATGGGCGCACGGCGAGTCTGGGTGCATACATGCAGCCTGGATGGGCCCTATGCACTCAAAAACTACCAGTCTCGCGGCTTTAAGCTGTATGACCAGCAGGTGCAGTCGGAAGACTTGCCGGAGCAGTCGCCAGGGCCTTGGGTTTAGGAGTTGTACCGCAATGCTCACGCCAGCAGGGGCTAACTGCTTTCTTTGGCAGCGGCGATAACAGGGTTTTCTCGCTGGGCGGGCGGCTCGGGGTGGTGGGGATTTTCCTCAGCGTTGATGATTGCTTCTAGCAGCGTCGGTGGCTCTTGGCTCAGTCGCCCCAGCTGCACCAGCTCATAGTAGGCATTCGACTCGACCGCTAGCAGTTCCTTCCGCAGCGTTTCCACACCCAGTTCCGCGAGCGCCGGATCTTGCTGACAAAGCGCCTGACTTTGCGCCTGGAGGTTAGAGAGCTGGTTCTCAATGGTGATTTGCTCAGTCTGAAACGCGGCAGGATCAATCCCCGCACTGGCTCCAGGCTGCTTCATATAGTCCAGCACTTTTTGGAGAGCGGTTTCTCGCGAAATTAGCTCTAAATACTGTTGCTTCAGAGGATTTTCCTGAATCAGGTTGAGTGCTTGTAGGAGGGGCTTGACGGTAATGCCCTGCACCAGAATGGTGAAAAACACCGTGCCAAACACCACGGCAATCAATGCATCTCGCTGGGGCACCGTCTCTGGGACACTCAGCGCCAGGGCCAGCGCCACGCCGCCCCGCAGCCCGCTCCACCACAGCATCACCTGCATATTTCGCCCAATATCGACTTCGGTAATGCGGTTGCTCAGGGCAGACAGAACCACCACGCCAGCAATGCGGGCCGCCAGCATCGCGGCGATCGCCACAGCAATACCCGCCAGCCCCGACCACACCGAATCAATCAGCAACTGGTCGCCAATCAGGAAAAACAGGATTGAGTTGAAGAAAAAGGCGATAAATTCCCAAAACTCGCTGACCACCACCCGCGTCCGGGGATTCATGCCTACCCGCGACCCAAAGTTGCCCATAATCAGCCCGACGGTAACGGTGCCGATGACCCCCGACCCGCCCAGCGTTTCTCCGAGCAGATAGGCAGCATAGGCACCCACCAGCGTCAGAGATTGCTCCACCAGCGGCAGATCAAACTGCTTGGTGATTAGCGAAATGCCGAAGCCCAGCAGCAGCCCCACGCCCACGCCAATGCCGACGACCGAAGCAAATTCTACAATCAGATTTTGCAGGTCAAAGGTTTCGGTGCCTGTCGCCAGCCCCAGCAGCAGGCTAAAGGCCACAACCGCCGTGCCGTCGTTAAACATACTCTCCCCTTCCACCAGCACCTTCAGTCGGGAGGGTGCGCCCAGTTCCCGCAGCAGCGTACTCACTGCCACCGGGTCAGTCGCAGACAGACAGGCTCCCGTCAGCAGGGCCACTGGCCAGAGAAAATCTGCCCACTGTGCCAATGCGAAAGCGATGCCTAAAATTGTCACCACTACGCCTAGCGTGGCGTAGAGCGACACGGGCACCAGGTTGCGGCGCAATTCACCCCAGCGAATGTTCCAGGCCGCTTCAAAGAGCAGCGGCGGCAGGAAGATCCACAGAATTAGCTCTGGCGAAGGCGAAAAGAAGTGAATATTCAGCAGCGCCAGCACCATCCCTGCGATGACCAGCAGCACCGTGTAGGGCAGCTTCCGCATCCAGGGAATGCTTTGCGGTAGCACCGCAATTATCAGCGCCGCCGAGATCACAAGCAAAAATTGCTTTAAATTTTCTTCAATTGAGATGGGTTCTACGAGAGATTCCATAGCGCAAGCAATCAAAACCAGCAAATGTGGTTCAGTGTAGCGTCTTTTCTCTGAAAGCCTGGTAGTACAAGATTCACTAAAGCTTTACTCACAGGACTTACGCAGTTGAAACAAGTTTTATAGATTTTGGATGATTGTTCGCGGGCTGCGCCCGCGAACAATCATCCAACTGCGTAAGTCCTAACTCAGAGTTGGGATGAGGACTTTGATTGAGGAGTATTGATCAGGGATTTGCTTTTCGTTGAGCGAGTTGGGGCGATCGCCCGCCCATTCCCGTCATCAGCCGCAGCGCCAAAAACCGCATCGGTTTCACCCCGCCCATCAGCCGCAGTGCCAGCCGTCGCGCCACGACCAGCGGCAGCCAGCGGTTAGAGAAAGTGCGATCGAGCAAATCTGTAAAACCCAGAATCGTCAGGTTCTCGAACTTGCGCCAGCGTTCGTATCGCTTCAGCACAAGCAGCGTCCCCAGGTCTTTGCCTTGAGCAGACGCCTGAGTCAGCACCTCCGCCAGTGCCACTGCATCGCGAATGCCCAGGTTTAGCCCCTGTCCGCCGACGGGGTGGCAGCAGTGGGCTGCGTCGCCTACCAGCGCCAGCCGGGGTTGCACATAGCGATCGCTCTGCATGAGCCGCACGGGGAACAGCGCGCGATCGCCCACCAGCGCCAGCCGCCCCAGTTGCCCGCCATAGCGACGCTCCAACTCAGCCAGAAATGATGCTTCGTCTGCTTCTAAGAGTGCCCTGGCTTCCTCATGTGGAGCCGTCAGCACGATCTGGCAGCGATTTTCCGGCAGGGGCAGCGTAGCAAAGGGGCCACTCGTCCAGAAGTGTTCACGGGCAACATTGCCGTGGGATTTCTCCGGGCGGATCACTGCCGTCACGCAGGACTGCCAATATTGCCAGCCGTGGGTGCCAATGCCCGCCGCCTGCCGCAGGGGCGATCGCGCACCGTCTGCCGCAACTAATAATTGCGTTGTCAGTCGCCGCGTCTGTCCATTTTGCTCAATGTGCAACGTTACCTTGTCTTGCCCATAGTCCACCGTTGCCAGCGTCGCCGGACAGTGCCACGTCAGGTTGGGCGCATCAGCTAGCGCGTCGTAGAGCGATCGCAGCAGAACGTGATGTTCACCCACATAGCCCAGTTCCGCCGTGCCCAGGTCTTGCGGCTGGAGCGTCACCACCCCAGGCGATTCCTCGTCGGCCAGCCGAATTTGGCGAAAGGTGGCAATCTGCGGCAAAATCTGGTTCCACAGTCCCAATCCCGCAAAAATTCGCCCAGTCATCAGCGTCAGGGCGTAGGCCCGCCGCCACGTAAACCCGGCTTCAATCGGCTTTGCCTCAATCAGCGCCACCCGCAAGCCCGACTGCTTCAGCGCACAGGCCAGCGTTAGCCCCACAATGCCACCTCCGGCGATCGCCACGTCGTAGTCTAAAACGTTAGCCAATTCTGAAGGGCTGGCGGCAAAGTCGCCTGGCGATGGTTTTGGGAGGGTGGCGATCGCCGGAGCCAGGTTGTTGCGGTCGGAGGAAATGCGCTGATCTAAAACCATGTCGGGGCGCTAATGCAGGTGGAATCAGGAAAATTGGAAATGTTAAGTAATCTAACCTATCTCTATTGTGGCGCGATCGCCCCCTTCCTTTCAAGCCAGCGTGCCAAGATTGCAGGGGTTAGGGGTTAGGGGGT
>RFIF01000077.1 GCA_003695655.1 Cyanobacteria bacterium J069 | reverse complement strand
GAACTGCGATCGCACCTGCGGCAGTTTTTCCTGAATTCCGGCAGCTTCGAGTCGCGCATTAAGGCGGATTTTCCCGAAGGCAGCACCAAATACGAGATGTATCGCAGCTACGCCAGCCGCGTCAGCAGCATCCAGCCGCATAACCTTTTGGCGCTGCTGCGGGGCGAGAGCGAAGACGTGCTGACGCTGGCGCTGACGTTTGATGAGGACGAAGTGCAGCACTACCTGGAGCGCGAAGTAATTCGCACCAAAGCCAAGCCCGTGCGCGAGTTTTATCAGGCGATGCTGCGGGATGCCTTTGCGCGGCTGATGAAAAACTCCCTGACCAGCGAGGTCACCGCCGAGAAGAAGCAGTGGGCCGATATCGAGTCGATTAAAACCTTTGAGGCGAACCTGCGGGAGCTGCTGCTGGCGGCCCCAGCGGGCATGAAGCCGACGCTGGCGATCGACCCCGGATTTCGCACGGGCTGTAAGGTGGCAGTGATCGACCAGACGGGCAAGTTTTTGGAATATCAGACGATTTTTCCGCACACGGGCGAGGGGCAGCGCGAAAAAGCGGGGCGATCGCTCGCTGGCTTGATTCAGAAATATAAAATCGACCTGATCGCCATCGGCAACGGCACCGCCAGCCGCGAAACGGATACATTTGTGAATGAAGTGGTGAAAGCACTCGATCACAAACCCGTGAAAGTGATCGTGAACGAGTCTGGTGCGTCGATATACTCCGCCAGCGAAGTGGCGATCGCCGAATTTCCTGACCTCGACCTCACGGTGCGCGGAGCCGTCAGCATCGGTCGCCGCCTGCAAGATCCCTTAGCAGAACTGGTAAAGATCGACCCCAAATCCATCGGCGTTGGGCAATATCAGCACGATGTGGATCAGAAATTACTTAAGAAAAAGCTGGATGAAACGGTGGAAAGCTGCGTGAACTATGTTGGCGTAGACCTGAACACCGCATCCAAGGAACTGCTGAGCTACGTCTCCGGTATTTCCAGCGCTGTTGCCAACAACATCGTGCAATATCGCAACCAAAACGGCGCGTTTAAAAGCCGCCGCGAACTGCTGAAGGTGCCCAAGCTCGGCCCCAAAGCCTTCGAGCAAGCGGCAGGATTCCTCCGCATCCGCGATGGCAAAAACCCGCTAGACAACACCGCAGTTCACCCCGAAAGCTACGGCGTGGTGGAGGCGATCGCCAAGGATCTCAGCATTCCACCAGCTCAGATTACGAAGGCGGGAGAACGGCTAAAAAACCTATCTCTCAAGCGTTACGTCACCGAGACGATTGGTGAACCGACGCTGCGCGATATCCTGTCTGAATTAGAGAAACCCGGCCGCGACCCGCGTGCGCAATTCACGTACGCCACCTTTCGCGATGACATTCAAGAAATGCGCGATCTCAAGGTTGGCATGACGCTCGAAGGCGTGATCACCAACGTCGCAAACTTTGGCGCATTTGTGGATATTGGCGTTCACCAAGATGGTCTGATTCACGTCTCGCAGCTTGCCGATCGCTTTGTCAAAGATCCGAAAGAAGTGGTGAAAGTCGGGCAGATCGTCACCGTGCGCGTGCTGGAGGTAAATGAATCCCTGAAGCGCATCAGCCTATCCATGCGCGCTGACGCGGGACACGCAGAATCGGCTGGAAAATCGGACGCTGGAAAGTCGGATAAACCAGCGCCCACCAGTTCTCAGCCAAATCGCAAACCGCAACCGGCTAGCGCCAAGCAAAAGCCGCAAAATGCCCAACCCGAACCCGAAACGGGCGCAACGCTGGAAGACCTGAAGGCGAAGTTTGGACGAAAACGATGATTAGGTGGCAGGGGTTAGGGGTCAGGGGTCAGGAGTTAGAGGGCAAGACTTCTTGCGGCTGAACTCTAAAACTTGAAACCTGTTGGACGTGGTTTGCCAGGGCTGGAAAGTATTGGTGAAAGTCGTGTTCTAGCGCGTCGTAGTGGGTTTGCAAGACGCAAATGCTGGAGGCGAGGAGGGATGATCGCCGCGATCGCCTGGACATCCGCTCCAGAATTGCCGCCATCCCCGACACCTGCCGATAGGAGGTCAGCCAGTCGCCCGCCAGCATAAACGGCAGCGCCCGCTGGAGCGAGGGCGGCAGTAAGGCTTGATGCTGCTGCAAATCGGCATACACTTCTTGCACAAAGACTTCCAGACTCCCAACGCTGTAGGTTTCCCAGTGAACCGCCAGGAAATGGTCATAGAACACATCTACCAGCACCCCCGCCCAGCGGCAATAGGGCGGCTCGACCCGCGCCTTGCTGCGCCGCACAATTGGATGTTGGTCAGTGTAGGCATCGATCTGGCGGTGGAGCGCAATACCCTGCTGGATGCTGGGATGGAGCGATCGCACGTTTGCTCCCTTAAGGAAATCGCCCGCCAAGTTACCGATGCGGGCCAGGGGGTCGGGTTCGGAGAGGAGCAGGTGAGCGAGGTAGTTCAAGGTTAGATGGAGGGAGGGGGTGATGGGGTGATGGGGTGATGGGGTGACGGGGTGACGGAGTTCAACAGAACTTGCTCCAACACTCCAACACTCGAACACTCCATCACTTCCCAAGGCGCAATTGGCTCAACACAGTGGCTACCAAAATTACGCCGCCGCCCAGCCAGCCGCGCAGTCCCCAACTTTCGCCCAGCCACCAAAAGGCGAACAGCGACGCAAACACGGGTTCTAGCGTGTAGAGAATGGCGGCTTCGGCGGCGGCAAGGTGGCGCTGGGCGCTGGCCTGTGTCCAGGTGGTGAGGGCGGTGGCAAATAGCCCCAGGTAGACCACGACAGCGGCACTGGCGGCCAGCGCCACCCACTGCGACCCCAGCCGAGGCGCAGCCCACCCCAAACTGAGCAGGGCGATCGCCAGTAGTTGCACGGTCGTCAAAGCGGCGGCGCTGTGGCGCTGCACAATGCGCTCCATCCGCAGAATATACGCCGCCCAGCAGGCTGCACAGCCCAAAATCCACAGGTCGCCCACGGTCAATGAACCGCCCTCCCAGGACATCAGTCCCACGCCAGCTAGAGCAAGAACAGCGGCGATCGCCACCTGTGCGGAAATCTTGCGACCCAGCAGCCGCGCAAAAATCGGCACCAGAATCACATTCAGGCTGGTAATAAATGCAGCTCGGTTTGCCGGAGCTGTTTCCAGCCCGATCGCCTGCGTCAAAAATGCGCTAAACATCAGCACGCTGACCCCAATGCCGTCAATCACCAGTTGCCTGCTCAAGCCAGACCAGGCGATCGCCGAACCGGAGGTTTGGGATGCAACCCGCAGGCGAAATCCGACCGTCGGCAAGATGGCGATCGCCGCCACCCAAAACCGCGCCATCACCAGCACCGACGGCGACAGCGACCCCAGCGACGTTTTAATCAGCGGAAACGTTGAACCCCAGATGACATTGGACAGTACCAGAATGCAAATGCTCCACTGCCGAGCCGTCACGTTTGGCATCACTTACTCTAAAAGCCCGAATTACCTTCAAAAGCGCTGCAACGCCCTAACCCCTAACCCCTATATCTAGCGATATAGTGCATCCGCACTCTACCTAAAACCCATATCTAGTGCCATCATAAATAAACCCTCTGGGTCTGTCGCATTATTTGGTTCGCATGACCTACTCGCTCTCTGCTGCCAAGCTCCAAAGCTACTATCGCTGTCCGTTAGCCTACTACTTTCGCTATGAGCGGAAGCTACCGGGGGCGGCGTTTTTTAGCTCCGCAGCCTTGGGCACTTCGCTGCATCAGGCCCTAGCGCAGATCTATGACGAGTGGCACTATCAAGACCCGATTCCCCGGATAGACTGGGTGGAATATTGCTGGAGTCAGCACAACAGCGGTCTGACGCCAAACCAGGTCAGCGAAGGGCGACGCATCCTGCAACGCTACTATAACGGCTTTATCGCCAATCAGGACGCGCTCCGGCGGCCGCTGGCAGTGGAAGGGCGGATTCAGGGAACGCTGCGGGTGCAAGACCTGGAATTTACGCTGTCGGGTCGCTATGACCGAATCGACTGGCTAGATGACGGGCTGGAGCTGATCGACTACAAATCCAGCAAGGACAGTGAAGCGCTACTGCCCGACGAGATTGATTTGCAAATTGGGCTGTATTATCTGGCGCTAGAGCAGCGCTATCAAAAGCACCTGAAGCAGCTCAGCCTGCTGTATCTGCGGACGGGCGAAAAGGTGAGCTATACCGTGACGCCCGACCATCGGCAGCAGGTGGAATCAATCATCGGCGACCTGGCGGTGCAACTGCGACAAGATCGCTCCTGGACACCGTTTCCCGGTGAACAGTGCGATCGCTGTGCCTATGCCCGCTATTGCCCCGCCGCCCGTGCCAATCCAGAACCCCTGCCCGAAGAAGCCCGCCCAGAGCCGGGTTTGCAGCTTGTGCTGAGTCTGTAATGGGCGATGTGGACGACCACCAGCTTGACGATAAATGGGGGGCAGGGCTAACGCTGCCTCGGCGCTACGGAAATTTAGCGCAGGGCGATCGCTGGCTGTGGCAATTTCAGGGACAGCGATCGCAGTTTGCCTGTGTGCTGGGATTTACCGAAACGGGTCTGATTCCGGGCATTTCGGCTGCGGGGGCCATGCCTGCCGATCGAGAATGGACGGCGATCGCCGATGCCGAATTTCTCTACCACGGGCCACAGCCCCACCCCCGGTTTCCGCTGCCGCCGCTGGTGGCGGGTGCATCGCCGACGCTAATTTCGCGGGCAGTGGTGATGGGCTGCAACTTGCCGTTGCATATTTTCAATGCCGGACTGCGGCACGCGCCGACCGTGCCCTGTATCGATTTGGGCGGTACGCCGGCCCGCTGCGTCTCCACCGGATCTGCGCTAGAGCTGCAAACCGTGCTGCGGCTGCTGCAAACGGGCATGGATTGGGGCGATCGCCTGGCCCAGTCCCAGCCCGACGCTTACTTACTGATTGGCGAATGCGTGGTCGGCGGCACCACTACGGCCCTATCGGTGCTTTCAGCGCTGGGCTGGAATGCCCTGGGCAAGGTCAACAGCAGCCATCCCACCTGCAACCACACCCAAAAGTGGGAAATTGTGTCGGCAGGCTTGCAGCGGGCAGCAGCTCAGGGCAGCTTGAAACCGGGCGACCCCGACCCGCTGGCCGTGGTGGCGGCGGTGGGCGACCCGATGCAGATTGCGGTGGCGGGCATGGCGATCGCCGCTAGTCGCAAAACTGGAGTGCTACTCGCAGGCGGCACCCAGATGCTAGCCGTGTATGCCCTGATGCAGTCGCTCCAGCAGCACCACGGGCTGGAGTGGAATGCCGAACAGGTGGCAGTCGGCACGACGCGCTGGGTTGCCGAAGACCCGACGGGCGACACCGCAGGACTGGCAGCCGATCTGAATGCGCCGCTGTTGGCGACGCCGCTAAGCTTTGCCGCATCGCGCTATGCCAGCCTGCGCGCCTATGAACAGGGCTATGTCAAAGAAGGTGTAGGAGCGGGCGGCTGTGCGATCGCCGCCCATCTCCTGGGATGGCACAATGCCGACTTGCTTAGCGCTGTAGAAACGCTGTTGCACATCACTGCACCGAAAAATTAGGAAAGGGGTCACACACCTGAGAGCTTTAAGGGTTGACTGTTCTGACACCCTGAGACGGAGAAATCAGCAGGGGGCGATAGTCGATGCCGCGATATCTCAAATTAAAGAAGGGCTGAATCGGCATCTTAGACGAGTAGTGCAGCGTTAGCCGAATGCCGCGATAGCACCCTCTGATGGTTTTGCTGGTAGTCGGCAGCGCCGGGTTGGGGGTGTAACGAATGCCGCGATAGGTCAGTTGCATGATGTATCCCTTGAGTTGTGACGGTTTGGGGGAACGAGGGTGTGAGGCTCGATGCTTCTGTTATACGGTCTGCGAAAGCACATTACGATACTGAAAAGTTAGGGAGTTTTCTGATTCTTAACTTCTTAACTTTTCTGGATCAAGCGTATAGTTGGCGTGTTTTGGGAACCAGAATTAGCGGGCTTTGAGCGATCGCGAGAACTGCCGAAAGGCCAGTCCGCTGACGCTGCAACCCATGCTCCCCAACGCTATAAATAGAACGCTGAGCGGAAAGATTTGAGACAGCGGCTGTACCCCCGCGCCGCCCAGCGTCATACCGCCGTCGAACCCTGCCAAAAACACGCTATATACTCGCCCACGCACGGCTAGAGGAACCGCAAAAGACACGATCGAAGACAGCACTGGGAACAGAGAGCCGAATCCAAAACCGTACACGACTGACCACAAAACCAGGAAAGAAGGGGCGATCGCCAAGCCGATTAGCCCAATGCCCGCACAGAAAATCCCCAAACTCACAACCCAGCGCGACGACACGCGATGCCCCCAGCGCCCCAGCCCAAACCGCACCAGCACCGCCACCAGCGCATTCAAGCTGTAAAACAAAGCAGCATGGGGCACCAGCAGCGGTAGAAATGTTACCACTGCGCCATGCAAAAATGACCCCATAAAAAAGAGCAGCGTCGCGTCGCGCACGGGAAACTGGAGAATCACTTTCCAGGGAAACGGCGCTTTTGGCTCAATCTCATTATCTGGCTGGGGGACTGGCCGAGTATCTGGCTGAGTGTCAGGTTTGTGTATGGGTTTTACTGTGGTTTTCCAGGGCAGCGGCAGCGTTAGCAAAAAGCCCAGCAGCGTTAGCCCCGCCATTAGCGCCACCACCGGCCCAAAACCCACCCGCGCAAAGGCGATCGCCCCTAACATAGGCCCCAGCGAAAACCCAATGGTGTTCGACATGGCTAGATATCCCAGTGCCGCCATGCGGCGGGGTCGGGGAACGATATCCACCAGCAGCGTTTGAGACGCCGTGGCAAAGGCAGCCTGGCTGATGCCATGCAGCACCCGTGCTCCCATCAGCCAGGCCGGAGTTGGCGACCAGACATACAGCGGCAAAACCACCCCCATCAGCCCCAGCCCCAGCCACAGGACAGGCTTTCGTCCGTAGCGGTCAATCAGCCAGCCAATCAGCGGCCGAAACAGCAGCAGCCCCGCCGCCATTGCCCCGACGACAAACCCCACGCCTGTGCCCTGCCAGCGCTGCATCACATACAGCGGCAGCACGGGAAACAGCACCGTCACCTGGGTAAAATACACCAGCATTCCGGCGCAGATGCAAAAGGGCCACAGCCGTTTAGCCTGAGTCCAGGATTGAATTCTGGATTTAATATTGCACTTGATATTGAAGAGAGTACGGTTCAAATAGTCTAAAAAACCTGAGAATCCACGCTTCCATCAAAGCTGGCAGGGCCAACCTGCCTCCGAACCGCATGTGAGTTACTCGGATGAAAGTCAGCCTCGCTCTAAAAGCATCTGCTTCACCGGACAAGATCTGAGCAATCTGGATAGAGGTGTAGCGCTGGCTCAATAATACACCGAACTGCAAGCCACCCCTTCGGAAACTCCACTTGTGCCAGGAGTAGTGGGGTAGCTTACTCCGAAAACAGGTCAAACTTCAGCCCTCAAAATCTCACAATGCAGCCCGGAGAAGGACAGATATTTACCATGCTGCTCCTGCCTTGCCGCTTACGGGTGCATCGCTATCTCTACAGTCCAGTCCACACTCCACTCGGTAGCCTACTCCACAGCTAATCAGAACAGCTAATCAGGCGGTCTTAATAGCCCAGCAGACGGCATCTACTTTACCTATGCGGCACATAATCCGTGAAGTACTATCCTCGGAGCAGCTAGCTTTCTTTGGGGTTCGGCTCACTTTTTCGGCTCACTTTTTCGGCTCACTTTTTCGGCTTACTTTTTCGGCTCACTTTTTCGGCTTACTTTTTCGGCTTACTTTTTCGGCTTACTTTTTCAGACGACAGTTTCAAGCAGCATGATCCGCTGTCATGCAGAATGTGAGGCAAAGTGCTGAAGCCTGCCTAGATGAACGGAGCCAATCGTTCGCAAACGGCAGGTTGATAGACAGCATTGAGTGAACGCTAGTGAATGCGCTGAGATAGCAGTTGCTCTTCGAGAGCGGCAATGCGATTGTAGGCTGCGGTGAGCTGAGCAGTCAGCCGTTGGATTTGGACTTCTGGGGCGAGCGATCGCTCTCCGCTGTGGCTATCAGACTCCAAAAAGTCGTCATCCGACAGCACATCTTTGTGATCCATTTCGGACTCTAATCCATAGCGCTGGCTGTAAGATTGACGCCCTGAAGTCGCCCCCGAGGCAGGACGTTGGCTGCGGTCAACCAACAACACCTCTGAAAAGACCTCAGTAATTCTGTTGCTCAACTGCTCAATGACCTGGTGCAGCGCGTCAACCTTAACGTTTAATTCGGAAATTTGTTCTTGGAAAGAATCCATACTGACGCCTGTTGCCTTGACTGAGTGTAAATCCATCTTAGAAAGCGCTTAGTCATAACTAGCATTTATTCCTGAATCATTTAACCTTTGGAAGTCCTATGAACTTATGCTTCTGACACGGTGCTATGAGGGTTTTAGAGATAGGTGCTGGCGTGGTTTTTCCAAAAAATCACCGCAACCGCAAGGGTTTTGGGCTTAACAAGAATCTGTCCATATGACAGACCTAAAATTTGCATTCACCTTTAGATTGCCTTAAGAATTCGTCAAAAAATTCTGTCCTATTCGGCATAGAGAACGGCAACTACACGGCGACTACATGGCAACTGTACAGCATCAGGATGGCGATCGCTCTATTGAAGATTTGGGATCATATTCGTAGTCCTCTCCAAACACCCTTTGTAAGGCTATAGACCCGATTTTTGGACTCACCGTGGTTAGCACAAAGCTCATCTCAAATCACAAATCTTTGATCTCCTGATATCGTTTGAGTTTGATGGAATTGCGTCAATATTTCTGATGGATTACGCAGCGTAGGTGGAGCGATCGCCAAAGTTTTCAAATCCGTCCAGTTAGCTGGATGAAATCTTTCAACCAGTGGGCAGCAGGCATCCGCAACAGATAGGGCGTGAAACCAGCGTTTAGGATTAAAGTGAATGTCAAATGTTGCTGCTGAGCATTATTGAGCATTATGTTGAGTTTTCAAGATTTTTTCACCGCTTGCGCTGGATTGTGGAAAACGGAGCGAATCTACCACTCCCTCTTAAAGGGCGATATCGAGCGCTCTTATACCGAGTTTCGGGCCGATGCGCTGGAATCAGACCAAAAACAGCAAATTCTTAGCACTGCTTCGCCCACAGGAGAGCTGGCAGGCATCCGGCTTAATCTGGCTCAAGAGGGTATTAGCGGCAACTGCCCTGGTTTTGCAATTTCGTTTGACACCGAGTCGGAGCGGGGAGAAAAGGTCTCCATGAGCCTGAAGGCGCTGTTTGTGCCCGATGCGCTGGTGTTGACGACCGACGAACGCTATCAGGCTCTGGCGCTGCCTGCTGCTGCCCAGGTCTTTACGGCTCCTGAGGGGGAGGTGATTCAAGGCTTCTACCTGCGGGATGAGGGGTATTCGGAAGCCGGGGCGATCGCCGGCCGGTTTACCTATCAACCCACCCGCCAAACGCTAGAAATGACAACGTTTTACAATCGATCGGTGGCAGTAGATCAGATGCGGTTTGTCGCGCCAGACGTGCGGATGCGCACCATTGTCACTTACCAGCGCCCCGCTCCAGGTGAAACACCGACAGTAATTGATTTGATTGGCTTTGGCGTCGAGCGCAAAAGCTAGAGGCTGTCATCAATTATCGGCGAAATAGTAGGTTTCTGAGGAGTTTCAGCCCCTAGCCTGGTTTGTTTGGGCGGGCACGATTGTGCTGATTCCTCAAGGGTTCTAAGGTGAATTGATGACGCGCCCTAGGGCTGAGGATTCAGAGCCAGAGGCAAATCTCCGCCGTCTTCATCCATCTTCTCTACCGCTAGGTGTGGCACAATAATCCGTACTGTTTGCCGAAGTAGAGAGACTTTATGACCATGAATGCCACGCTTCAAACGGCGCTCCAGCAGCGGACGGCGCTGAAGGTAATTAGCGGACTGACCAACTTTGATGGCGATCGCGTTTCTGCCATTGTGCGCGCTGCGGAACAGGGCGGCGCAACGTTTGTCGATATTGCCGCCAGTGCAGATCTAGTGCGCCAGGTGAAGGCGCTGATTTCGCTGCCCGTATGCGTCTCGGCAGTGGAGCCAGAAGCCTTTGTGCCCTGTGTGGAAGCGGGTGCCGACCTGATCGAAATCGGCAACTTCGACGCTTTCTACGCCCAGGGTCGCCGGTTTGAAGCGGCCGAAGTGCTGGAGCTGACGCGCCGTACTCGCGCCCTGCTGCCCCACGTCACGCTATCCGTCACTGTGCCCCACATTCTGACACTGGATCAGCAGGTGCAACTGGCGGAGGAACTGGTGAACGTCGGAGCCGACCTCATTCAGACCGAAGGCGGCACCAGCAGCCAGCCCGCTCATCCTGGCACGCTGGGTCTGATGGAAAAGGCTGCACCTACCCTCGCCGCTGCTTACGAAATTTCTAAGGCAGTCAATGTGCCCGTGCTGTGTGCATCGGGTCTGTCCAGCGTCACGGCTCCGCTGGCGATCGCTGCTGGGGCCGCAGGCATTGGCGTTGGCTCTGCCATCAATCAGCTCAACAGCGAAGTAGCGATGGTGGCCGCCGTGCGGAGTATCGTGGAGGCAATCCAACAGCCTGCGGCTGTGAGGGATTAGGAGTTGGGGGGTTAGGGCTAAGGCTGTGCCTTGCTCACGCTCCTTAACTCAGACCTGAATATGCATCAAAGCAGGGCGTGAAGAATCTCCTCACGTCCTGCTTTGCTTTACTCAAAATCCTGAAACGGGATGAAGCACTGGACTCATCCCACATCCCCAGCGCTAAGCCGCCGCTGTCTGACGAGACTGCTCCTGCTCCGCCGCCTGAATCCGGGCTTCCTCCGCCAGAAACTCTGCCAGTTGCCCTTCGATCTCGTCTTTTACAATCTGGCGATATTCCAGGAAGTGCTCATTCAGCGCGCAGATCGACAGGTAGTGATCCCACACGCGGGGGTTGTGCCGGAAAATGCCGATCAGATTTGCCCAAAAGCGAAAGCGGGTTTTGCGCACAACGCCCTGCCGCCAACACACGATCAGCATGGCGCGGATCACCGTCCAAGATACCGATCGCAGTTGTGACTTGTGCCTGGGCGTGCCCAGCTTCAGGAAATGACGGTAAGTGCGGTTGAGATACGTCATCGGGTCATAGAGTTCCCAGAAGGCATCGACGTATTCCCGCGTGATTTCCTCCAGCGGGCGCGTTGGCACAAAGTTCATCAGCGTGGTTTGGTTGATATTGCCAACCTTGCCGCGCAGGCGTCCTTCTTTTTCCAGCCGATGCCAGAGAGCGGTGTCGGGCAAAGCTTGCAACATGCTGAATAGCGCCGTGGGGACGGCGGTTTTTTCTACAAAGCGGACAATGCGATCGCCCGCCCCCGGCTTCTCGCCATCAAACCCGATAATGAAGCCTGCCATTACCCGCAGCCCCGCCGCAATGATGGAATCCACTGCCTCAGAGAGCGAGTCCCGTGTATTTTGGAACTTTTGCGTTAGCGCCAGGCTGTCTTCATCCGGCGTTTCTACCCCCAAAAAGACGGCGTTAAAGTTGCAGTCCACCATCATTTCCATCATCTCTGGGTCTTTCGCCAGATCCACCGAAGCCTCGGTATTGAAGTGGAACGGATACTGATGCTCCTCCATCCACACCTTCAGATCCTTCAATAGCAGCTTCACATTGCGTTTGTTGCCAATGAAGTTGTCGTCTACCAAAAACACGGTGCGTCGCCAGCCCAACTCATACAGCCGTTCTAGCTCTGCCAAAAGCTGCTGCGGTTCCTTGGTGCGCGGCTTGCGGCCATACAGCACGATAATGTCGCAAAACTCGCACTGGAAGGGGCAGCCCCGCGAAAACTGCACCGACATATTGTCATAGGCCTCCAAATCGAGCAGCTCAAATCGGGGAATCGGCGTCGTCGTCACGTCCGGCTTGACCCCATCCGACCGGAACGTGCCCTCGGTGTCGCCCCGCTGCACGGCTTCGATAAACAGGGGCAGCGTAATCTCGCCTTCGTCCAAAATCAGGAAGTCTGCGCCGGCCGCCTTTGGTTCGTGGGGCAGCGAGGTGGCGTAGGGGCCGCCCACCGCCACGGACTTGCCGCGCCGCTTGGCTTCGCGAATTTGATCCATCATGTCGTCTGCCTGGACGATCATGCCAGAAATAATCACCATCTCTGCCCAGTCCCACTCTGCTTCGGTGACGGCGCGGACATTGCGATCGACTAGCTTAAATTCCCATTCCTGGGGCAAAATTGCGGCGACGGTGATCAACCCTAAGGGAGGCAGCAATGCCTTACGATCGACTAAAGCGAGGGCTTTTTCAAACGACCAAAAACTTTTTGGAAAAGTGGGATACAGGAGCAGAACACGCATACGGGTAGTCACCTCACACCGTCGAATCGAGGAAAACAGTTTGTTGATTAAACAGGCAAGCTACTTCTTAAAAACTGTCAGCTATTGGTTGAAAACTGTCAGCCATGAGGCTAAGTGGATCACAAAAATTTGGAAGATTTTCAGGAACGCACTAGCTTGAACAGCCTGCTAATACTTATTCAGAGCTTGCAGCACACCTTACCACAGAGTTTGTGCCGGGGCGATAATCGGATGGACAGTTGTCCCAATTTCCCCTGATCTGGCTGGCAGTCCTCTGAATGAAACAAGCTCTAGAAAAACAAAAAAAATTCTGCAAGATTAAGAGCGTTTTGTAGAATGCCCTGAACTTGCAGCAGAAATATTTGTTTGACAGCCAAACTAAGAAACTGGCTGAATAAGCAACTAAAAACGCGATGTTTACCACCAGCGGAGTTGCAAATAGCTGCGCGCAGGCTGGTTTAGCTCTTCTTCAGTGAGCCACTCGGTCGGCTTATAGGTGCGAAAGACATGATCCCACCAATCGACGGCTAATCCAAAATTGTGGTTCCACTGTCCATATTTGTGGTGCACATAGTGGACAGGCATTTTCATCCAAAAGACTTTGGTGGGGTTTTCGTGCTGGAGCTGGTGAGCATAGGCGGAAAAGGCGGCGAAGGCGATCGCCCCTAACACCCAGCCGGGGGCCCAGCTTGCCGAAAAGAAGAAGGGCACAATCATGGCGATCGCGCTGCCTTTGATGTAGTCAAAAAATTCCCAAACCACACCCTGACCTTCGTTGCGGCGATGGTGGTCAACATGGCGCTTGCCTACGCTGGTGGGCTTGAAATGCATCAGGCGATGAACCCAGTATTCTACGAAGCTGGCAAAAATAAAGGCAACAAGAAAAGCAGTGAAAAGGGCGATCGCACTCATAGCAATTCAGTTAAGACAGTAAAAACTCCACGCACACACGTTTTCTAGTGTGCCATGCTCCCCAAAATCTGGGGAGTTGCCTCTGTGACGGTTTGGGGCCAGTTTTTGGGGCGATCTTGGGGTAATTTGGGGGCGATCGCCCTCTCTTCCCCATGCAGTCTAGATGCAGCGACATAATGGGAGAGACGATTTTAGCCTGTATATTGTGTCCGACCAGACTCCTACTCCAGATCAAGCGCAGCCTGTCGATCAGTTCCTCACGCCGGAGGAATGCGCTGAGGTCGATCGCGCCATGATGACCGCCAGCGATCG
>RFIF01000076.1 GCA_003695655.1 Cyanobacteria bacterium J069 | reverse complement strand
CTAAAATGCTTCACTGACTAAAATGCTTCACTGACTAAAATGCTTCACTGACTAAAATGCTTCACTGACTAAAATGCTTCACTGACCGAGATACTTTACTGACTAAAATGCTTCACTGACCGAGATACTTTACTGACCGAGATACTTTACTGACTGAAATATTTCGCTAAGTATTTCGCTAAGGTTTAATGCTGATTTACCGCTCAGCTAAGGCTCAATTAATCGCGTTATAAAACTAGATAAAACTAGAGGTTCTGCAATGAAAACTAGTAATCAATTAAAGCCGCAGTTCAAGCAGCAATGGCAGTGGGCTGACCCGTTTGCTGCCCGGCTCAAAGTAAGAGAAGGGGCAAAGCTCTCGCTGATTTTGAGCGGGGTGCTGACGGTGCTGATTGGTAGTGTGGATGGGGCGATCGCCACTCCCCATCCCCACAAGCCGCTTAAATTTCAGACAAATTCTTCCAGCTCTGAATCCCTCTCCCTTGGACCCCTCACGGCCCAACGTCCTAACCCATCCCCTGCTGGTGCAGCTCCCTCAACCGCTTCTGACTCCGACATCGAAGAAATCAACACATCTATTACGCAAGATTACACGCCAGCGATTGTGTACCTGCCTGACCCCAACACTCAGGAACTGGTTCCACAGTCAGTCTTGGTGACAGCCGATGAGCCGGTCGCGGGTGCAGTCACCCAAATTGTCGAATCCTACGAAGGGCAGGATGTGGGCATTACGGGCTATGAGGTCAACATTGATGAAGCCGCCCAGGAAGCGGAAATCAACTTCTCGGTGAACCATCCCCGAGGAGCGCGTGCTTTTCAGAGCCTCAGCAGCGCCAACCAATACTGCTTGTTTGAAGCAATCCGAGAAACCCTGCTGACCCAACCTTCCTACGGCATTCAGCAGGTCATTTTCCAGGCAAACAGCGTCGGTTTCGACATCTAGCAAGCCTAAGCAGGCTGTAAGAGTGGAATAAGCTGCACCCGTTCTACTCTTATGGCTTAACTTATGGCTTGATCAGCCGTATGCAGCTTAAATCGTGTTCCGAAACACATGACTTAGAAGCTATACTGGCGTCGCATTTGATTTGCCATTGCAATTTGCCATTGCAATTTGCGGCGTTGCTGAATGACGCTATGATTTCGTCGGATTGAGGACAGAGGCACTGGTTTCTAAAAGGAGGATAACTATCTGAAACTCCTGCCAGACAAAGATTTCAGTCGATCAAAGCTCGAATCCCTGAAATGGCTGTTCACAGAGGGTTTACTGGTTTCATCATTCATTAGTTTCATCATTCATTAGCAGTCCAGTACCGAGGACAGAGCCTCAAGGCTTTCAGAAACTATTTCACCGATTCAGCAACGCCCAATTTGCCATTGCCTCCTGACTGTGTTCCGATAAATATAACAATTTTGTAATTTTTGTAATTGAAAGAGGTATTTTCATCTTGTCAGAAAAATCTAATCCCGAGAAGGATCAATTTTTTTATCCAATTGGGCGCTATCGGGGTGAGTTTACTCCCCAACAGCTTGCGTTCAATGCCAATCTTCAGGAATTTACCCAGCGGGTCAGCATTATCTGCAATCTAGAAACTGGGGGGAAAATTTCGGCAGACGAAGCCTATCAGCAAATCAAGGCGCTCTGGAAGCAGCTCAAAAACTCGAAATCTGCGCTGATCGATACCCTTCCAGAAACGCCGGATCTGCCGCCTGAATAGCGCCGTAGTGCCAGCAAATGCAAGGACTCTGATTGGACAGTCACGGATGAGCGATCGCGTTAAGTTTACGCCAATTATCCCTACGCCGTTTGCCCAGGGCAACTGGATGGCGGTGGTGAGAGGATCACGGCGGGAATGGGCCTGGGATAGGGGGCGATGGATAGAGGGCGATCGCCTTTCGTTAGAAAAAATACGGACTAAAAAATGCGCCGCGCCAGGGACGCACGACGCATTTTGTGGAGCTGAGCGTAAAGCGTTCAAGCATTCCTGAAAAGCGTTACCAAAAAGCGTTACCAAATTGTCTAGACCGGCGTTGTCGTGGGAGTTTGGCGATCTTGCCGGATCAGCAGATAGCCCATCGCCAGCCAGAAGATCAGCAGCCCGCCCGTGAGCAACAGCACAGGCACCAGCCCCCAATTGATCACCAGGGCAGGAGCGGCCGCCGTAAACAAGCCGCCACCCACGATGGGTTCAAAAAAGAGCTGTTTATAGGCAAAGCTTTCAAACGCGCCAGTGCTATTGTCGGGGTCTACCATACGCAGGAGCAAAATGCCCGTCGCCGTGACGCCCATCGACTGGCCCATGTCGCCAATGCCCTTTTCAAACCAGTAGCTAGAAAAGATGCGGGGTGCCAGCCAGAGAAACATCAGCACGTTCCACAAAATGCCCAGGATACTCAGCGTCAGGAATACGCCCAGATTGCCGCCGATGACCCGCAGCGAGATCGAGGCGATCGCCGCAATCACCACTACATCCAGCGCCACGCCTGCAATGTTTTGCACCATCGAGCGGATCACCAGCGACCCCAGCCCCAGCCGATTTAGAATCGATTGGGTGATGATGCCGCCGATCAGCGCCAGGGGAAACAGCGGCACAAACGGCATAATCACAAAGCCCGTCTGCCCCCAAGTGACCGACTCAACCCACTTCAACCCCTCCAGCAGCAGCCAGCCAATGGCGATCGCCAGACCCACAATGCCAAAGTTAATCGACAGCGGATCGACCAGCAGATTGCGCAACAGCCGTGCCCGATGCTGTCGGATTTCCGGCGTCTCCGCCATCACGTTCAGGTCGGGAATCTCTTCCGGCTCGATTACGCGACGATTGACCGAATCCACATAGCCCTTGCGCCGGCCCCAGTCTGCCAGCGCCGTCCCGAGCACAATCCCCGACACGATGCCCACGGTGGCTAACCCCACGGCCAGGTCTGCGCCATCGGCATAGCCCAGTTCATTGAGCGTGTCTGCCATGCCGCCCGCCGTCCCGTGGCCCCCTTCAAAGGCAATCTCGATCAGGCAAGCGGCAATCGGGTTTGCGCCAAACAGCGGCCCCAAAATCAGCAGCGTGGCTAAAATACCAACGACATATTGCCCCCAGGCGAGGGTCTGCCCAAACACCACCTGCGGAGCCGCCTTGCGCCAAATCTCACGCGGCGGCGGGATCGTCTCGCCGAGAAACAGCGCCGCAAACACGATGCTAATGAACACCCCCGGAGCCTGCGACCAGACGGCGCGGATATCTTCTGAAAACAGCCCCCCTGCCAGCAGCGTGTTTTCGCCGCCCAGGGCAGTGGCGATCGCCCCGAGCACCTGCGGCCCCAGCAGCAGCGCCAGCGCTCCCGCAATAATGGACGCGGGCAAATATAATCGTTGAAACAACCGAATCTGATGCTTTAGATAGCGCCCCGCCAGCAGCAGCAGCGCCAGCAGCACGAAGGCAAACAAAACTGTGCGTAGATTAAACACGTTTCCCCCAACCGTTACGGCAGATGATCAAGTAGCCCGTCAGCGATTTGCGATATACGCAAGCTCGTCCATACAGGTTCGTCGCAAATCTGACTGCTATATAGCCTTTTATTAAGGCAGCAAGCCGTAGTTCAAGGCACAGGTTTGATAGGAAGTGTTACATATCCGTCGCAAGACGTAGGGATGACTGCCGGGGGGTCAGTCCAGCGGCCGTTGAAACTCGTTCCAGGCGGCAGCGGCTTCGGGGCTAGAGGGGACGCCCCGCCGCAGCAGCGCCACGCCATCTTGAAAATCCATCAGCCCATAGCGCCGCTGCTCTAGCCAGCCCAGCACGCGATTGGTCATACCCAAAAAGCTCTTGCCCTCATCCGGAAACGCCGCCGAAAACTGGAGCGGATACCAAAAGTCCAGAATTGCATACTCGGTACCTATTTCCCGACGATCATCATTAATTAGGCGGGTAGCGGGATAGCGCAGCACCTCGCGGCGGCTGGAGACATGGGCCACAATATTGCCCGTAGCGGTGACGCTGGCCTCAGTCGGGATTTGCTGGAGCAGCGATCGCACGGCTTGGGCATGTTCCCACTGGCGGCCCGGCGACGTATACACCCACGGCTGGATCGAGTCGGGAATCACCACCGACAGCGCCCGATTGGGATTGGAGGCGATCGTCAGCAGCAGCGCCAGCCCCAAGCAAAACAGCCAAAACTGCCGCAGGCGTGGGCGAAACCAGTTGGGATGCCGATGCCACCAGAGAATTGCGCCATAGAACAGACCGGGCACCAGCGACACCGCGTAGCGCAGGTGCATCGACAGGGCGGTCGGGTCTTGTTGCAGCAGCAGCTTTAGCAGCGGGAAGCCTGTGAGCAGCCATGCATCCAGCGAAATGATTGGAATAAACGCCAGCGGCAGCCATTGCGCCAAGACATATTGAAGCGTGCGGCCAGGCGGGTTGACTACCTCTGCCAGCAGCGTGCCAGGGTTAGAGGCGATCGCCCACAGCACCGCCAGCGTCGAAGCCTCTTCCCCATTGGTAAACTGCCCAAACTGCTCCACCATAAACCGCCGCGAAATATCCGGCGCAAACAGCGGCATCACCCAATTCGTCAGCAGCAGCATATAGCCCAGGCTGAGCACACATACCCCCAAGCCCGCCCATAGAAACCGCCGCGACGCCGCCATGTAAAACCCAATGCCAAACGTAATTACCCCCGCATCTTCGCGCACGACCAGCGTCAGCCCCAGCAGCAGCGCAAACAGCCACCAGCGGCGCTTTTCCATCGCCCACAACAGCCCAAAAACAAACAGCGGAATCTGCGAGAAATCATGAAAATTCGCCACCGTTGGCGCAATCACCGCATTCGCACAAAAGTAGCTGACGGCGATTAGCGCCGACACATGCGGCGGGTGATAGTGCCGCGCCAGGGCATACAGCACCAGCCCGCCCAGCGTCATCAGCGTCACTTGCAACAGCGACAGCCCCGCTGGCGACTGAAACACCGCATACACCGGCAGCCACAGCATCAGCGCTGGCGTGAAATGCTGCGCCAGACGGCGATAGAACACCTCCGGCACCTGGTTATCCAGCAGCACCGCGCTCGACTCGGTAGACGACAGCGAGCTTTCAAACCAGCGCCCGTGCAGGCTATTCCAAAACACCTGGTTGAAAATGCCCTGATCAAACGAGACAAAGGTCGGGAAAAAGTTGTAGAACCGTTGCAGCGCAAACACACTGCACAAAATCCAAAAGATCGCCGCTGCCACCAGCACCGTCCGCCAGCCCCAGTTAAACTTGCGGTCAAACTTGCGTTTCCTGCGAGGCGCGTCAATCATCTTGGTCAATTCTGCTCCCATGCACTTTTGCTAATCTCGCCTTGTCCAGATAACAGCGTTAACCCTCTCACATTGTGAACCCGGATTCAAGTGATGGAGTGATGGAGTGATGGGATGGTGGAGTCGTGGAGAGGAGTGGGGATGATGAGAGGAGGGGATGATGGGATGATGGGATAACCAGCAGAGCGTCTTGATCTTTCCTCTTTCTCCTAACCCCCAACCCCAAACCCCGAAACCCTAATGTCCTCGGTTATCTACCTGCAAAGCCCCCAGGCAATTCGCGATCGCACTCAAGTCTTGTTCGATCTGGCCAGCGCCGACAAGCTGGCTCACTTTCGCTATCGGGGCGATCGCCTCCAGCCCACCGCCGATTATGTTTTACAGGTGATGCGGGAAAACTACCCCGACCTGAACGTGCCGTTTCATAGCCGCTGGCGACACTTTGGCGTGGGCGGGGTCGATCGGGTCGCAGACCTGGAT
>RFIF01000075.1 GCA_003695655.1 Cyanobacteria bacterium J069 | reverse complement strand
GGGTGTTGGAACTACGAGATGGATTTCTTGCTTGACGTCTGACGAAAACACTCTCTCTCCCTCTCTCCCTCTCTCCCCCTCCTAACCCCTCATGGGCATTAACCGCTCTAGCGCCAGATCGGACGCAACTTGGGTGAGGCGGCTGAGGTCGGTGGGGTCGGGCAGGTGGGGAATGATGCCCAGGATGGGAACCTGGGTGAGGGACTGGATCAGGTCGATCGGGGCCCAGTCTTCAATGTCTTGCGGGGTGCAGGGCGCGACACAGTTCAGCACGATGCCTTTGAGGTGGACGCGGGACTGGCGGGCCAGAGCGACGTTGGCCACGGCTTGCCCGATCGCTCCTAGTTTAACGGGCACGACGAGAACAATTGGAATGCGCCAGTCCCAGGCAAGGTCGGCAACGGTGGTTTCGTGGGTGACGGGCGATCCCAGGCTGCCTAGCGCTTCTACGAGCACCCAGTCTTTTTGGCTGGAGAGGGTTTCAAAGGCGCTCCAGGCGTTTTCTAGATTGATCGTGCGCCCTTCTTTGTCAGCGGCGACGGGTGGCGCGAGGGGTGAGTTGAAATGGATGGGGTTAATTTCGCTGAGGGATTGGTTGAGCGGGAACAGACGCTGGTATAGCTCGCGATCGCCCGCACCAGACTGCACAGGTTTCATAATGCCAAGCGATCGCCCGCCGCTATGGGCTTGCCAGTAGGCCGCCAGCGCCGAAATTAGTACCGTCTTTCCCGTATCCGAATCCGTCCCAGCGATCAAAAGCGCGCTCAAAACCCTCTCCTACAAATGATTCTGATAGTTAATATTGAGATCTGGGACTTAAAAAATCCCAGAGAAAACTTCCATTATATAGCAGGGAATCAGGGGTCGGGGATTAGGGGTTGGGGAACAGAGACAAAAGCTTTTCCGTCACTCAGTTTGACGAATCGAAAGCGGTTTATCAGGGTTGATGATAGCCATCCGTCGTCATCCAAAATAATCCCCAATCTAAAATCCAAAATCCTCGACTTTTAAAACGGCACCCCAGCTTCCAACACCAAACTTTGGCGCGTTTGGGGATGTTCTAGCATCAGTTTGCGGGCGTGCAGATGCAGTCGGGAAGCATTGGCCGTGCAGCCATAGAGGCGATCGCCCAAAATCGGCACGCCCAGCCCGGCCGGATCTGCTGCATGAACCCGCAGTTGATGCGTGCGTCCAGTAACAGGCATCAGCTCCACGCGAGTTCGTGAAGTGCCCTCCATGTCTAGCAACCGCACCTTCGTCTGGCTAGGCTTGCCGCGCTGCCAATCGACTCGCTGCCGGGGGCGATCTGCCGGGTCGCCCCACAGCGGCAGGTTGATTTCATCGGGCAGAGTGTCCGGAGGTTCCGACAGCACGGCTTCGTAGACTTTTTGTACCTGGCGCTGCTGAAACTGCCGATGGAGGGCGCGATGGGTGGCGGCGTCTTTGGTCAGCAGCAGCAGTCCGGAGGTGTCTTGATCAAGCCGATGGGCGGGATAAAGCGGTGCGCCTCTAGGATTTTGCGCCTGGAGCTGGGCGATCGCACTCTCCTGTCCATAGCGACCGGGCACCGACAGCAGCCCGCTGGGTTTGTTGATCACAACCATCCACTGATCTTCGTAGAGAACTTCTAGAGAAGGTGGCGCAACTGTTCCCAAGACTTGTGCCGACAGCCCCGATAGCAGAAATCCCATCAGCGGCTGGCATCGCTCCGCACAGGCTTCGTAAAACTGTCCCTGGACTCGATGCTCGCGCACGGGCGACGGCCCCCACCAAAATTCCGCCAGCGCCAGCGGCGTCAGCCCATGCGTCGCGGCATAGTGCAGCAGCTTGGGCGCGCAGCAGTCGCCCGTGCCCGTGGGCAGGAAACCGTTGGGCATCAGGGCTTGCAGCGGCTGAGAGTCGCCTGCAAAGTTAGTAAGACTGTGAGCCGCGTAGAACTGAGCTTGCAGCCGCCGCGAGAGCGCTTTACGCTGCTGTTTGAGTTCGGCGATGCGTGCATCCGCCTGTTCTATTTCCTGTCGCAGCGGTTGCAGCAACGCATTCCATTTCGCTTTCAGGTTTCGGCGTTCAATACCATCGCGCTGGCTTTGGGTGTTGAGTTCCTGGAGGGCGATCGCCAAGGGTTCACCCACTAATGTTTGCTGCAACTCGGTTCGTTGCTGACTGCGTTCTTGTTTTCGCTGTCGATGATCAGCTGATAGCGTTTCAAGTTCACGTTCAAACTCCTGTTGATGAGTGGCGTAAACTTGTCTCACCGAAAGAGTTTCTAGATGGATCAAGTCTTGCTTGATCGCTTGCAGGGCTGCTAGCGTTTTGGCTTCTGACAGCGCCACGCGATCGCGCCCCGGAATGGGCGACACCCATCCATCTGATGTACTAACACCGTTCAGCAAGCCAGAAAATGCTTTAAGAAATCGCTGTTCACCTAACTGATCTTTCACCAGCAAAATGCCGTACATCTTGCCTTCGTGGCTGTGTGCTGAATCAGCGGCGAGTTCTTGCATCAATGCGTGGGCGATCGCCTCCGCCAGCTTCGTTCTCGGCAGCCTCAGCCAGGTGCCCGTACGCGGACAAACTCCACCATACCAACCCGTTGCGGAGTCATCTAAAAGACGTTCCGTAAGATGAGTTGGCAGCGGGTGGAGCTTGTCCGCAAGGATCACAGAAAACGGTTTACAGAAAACGGGTCACAGAAAATAAGTCGCAGAAAACAGGCCACAGGCGTTTTACAGAGCGGGTCTGCTACACGTTTGCGGTCGTCGGCGGATAGCAGACATTCGTACCGCCCAGCCCGCAATAGCCGCCGGGATTCTTAGCGAGATATTGCTGATGATAATCTTCGGCGTAGTAGAACTCTGGTGCATCCAGAATTTCGGTCGTGATGGCGCTGTAGCCGCCCGCCTTGAGAGCGTCCTGATAGCGCTGGAGCGAGGCCTCGGCCGCCTGACGCTGTGCCGCAGAGTAGGTATAGATTCCAGAGCGATATTGTGTGCCCACGTCGTTGCCCTGGCGCATTCCCTGCGTCGGGTTGTGGCTTTCCCAAAACACCTTGAGCAGGTCTTCGTAGGAAATCACCGACGGGTCATACACCACGCGCACGACTTCGTTGTGTCCGGTCATGCCGCTACACACTTCGCGATAGGTGGGGTTGGGCGTGATGCCTGCCGCATAGCCAACGGCGGTACTATACACGCCTTTTTGCTGCCAAAACTTGCGCTCAGCCCCCCAAAAGCAGCCCAGCCCAAACAGCGCCAGTTCCATGCCATCCGGGAACGGCGGCTGGAGCGGATTGCCGTTGACGAAGTGGCGATTCTCGATTTGCATCGGCTCCGAGCGTCCGGGCAGCGCCTCGCTGGCAGTCGGTAGCGCCTGCTTTTTACCAAATCCAAATAGCACCATAGGACTTTACCTGTGTTCTAACTGTGTTCTAACTGTGGTTTACGAGTGGTTTACGAGTGGTTTACCAGAGGGTTTGCGAGGGGTGGGACAACCGTTTGCAAGGGTCTGCGAGTAACGTGCAAATGGATGATGATAGAAGATTGCGCAAACCCAAAATCAGCCAGGTTGAGCTGACGTTTTACATTTCTTCACTTCTTCTCTCATGGTATAGCAGGTGAGCCGAGATCGGGTTTTAGGGGTCAGGGGTCAGGTTTTAGGGGGGCAGAAGGGTTGTTGAATTTCTGTTGATTTTGGTCGTGGTAATGATTTTGGTCATAGTAATCGGAGTGTCTCTGGAAATTCTAAAGACGCTGGGCATGAGCTGGCTGGGAATAGCTTAAGAATCAGATGAGAAACGCTGGGACACAAGCGCGGGACATCGCTCCCGCTGCCATTGCTTCTGATTGAGCAAAGGTTAACAGGCTCGGTAGTCCAAACGCTCCACCCTAACCTCTGACCCCTGCCCTCTAACCCCCAACCCCTGACCCC
>RFIF01000074.1 GCA_003695655.1 Cyanobacteria bacterium J069 | reverse complement strand
GCGCACCTTTGACCGGCTGCTGCTGCGGGTGGACGGCCAGTTGCGCGTCGGCAGCGCCGCATCCCCAGAAACTGTTCCAGTGACAGACCCCACCCGCCACTTTGTGAACCGCCTGCGGCGATCGCTCCGCACCCAAGGTATTGCCCTGGGTCAGGTCGCGATCGCGACCACGCCCACCCGCCCGACCGGGCCAGAAATCGCCAGCATCCCCGCCGCACCGCTAGCAGAATTGCTCAGGTCTGCCAATGCCGACAGCGAAAACCTCTACGCCGAGTCCCTGCTGCGAATTCTGGGCGCAGAGCAACGGCCTGACCAAGCCGCCAACAGCCTGCCTGCTGGAATCACGGCGATGCAGGCGACGCTGGCTCGGCTGGGTGTGTCTCCTAATAGCTATGCGCCTGCCGACGGATCAGGGTTGTCTCGCAAAAACCTGGCCAGCCCAGAGTCGCTGGTGGAAACGTTGCGGGCGATCGCCCGCACCCCCAACGCCCGCGTCTTTCGCGATTCCCTCGCCGTCGCTGGCAGCAGCGGCACCCTACAAAATCGCTTCCGCAATACGCCCGTGCAGGGAAAACTCTGGGGCAAGACCGGAGCCATCAGCGGGATCGCGGCACTGTCGGGCTATCTGGAACCGCCCAATTATCCACCGCTGGCGATTAGCATTGTGGTCAACCACTTCGACCAGCCCGTGCGAACCGTGCGCCCCACAATAGATGCACTAGTGTTAGAGATGGCGCAGGTGCAAGCCTGTAATTGAAAGATCAGGGCTATCCCAAATCGCCAACTCTACAATCCAGAATTGAAATTACCAGCACTTACACAGTTGAAACAAGTTTTATAGATCTCTGGATGATTTTTCGCGGGCGCAGCCCGCGAAAAATCGTCCAACTGCGTAAGTCCTAGCTATTACAAGCGGGGCAGCAGTTCTGGCAGCAAGTGGGCCGGCACAGCCGATAGCGCCTGGTTTTGCCCGGTCGTTCCAAACTGCTCATAAAACGCTTTGAGCACTTGCAGCACACTTTGCATCGCCGCCTGTCGGAGGTCTGGCTGGTGTTGCCAGCGGCCAACCGCCTGGAGATGATGATGCAGCGCCTTTTCTAGCGGGGCGGGGGCGGGCGGGGTGTGGTGGAGGCGAGGCGCTTGAGTTGCAATGTGGAAATAGGCCAATCCCAGATTATTGTGGGTGGTGGCGGGATCAAAGCTGAGCAACGCCGCACTGGATTGGGCATCGAGTCGCGCCACCCCTTGCAAAGCGGCTTCGTAGGCCTGGATGGCCGCCTGAAGCTGCTGAAGCTGCTGGTTGGGGCGGTCATTCAGGCAGAGCGCCAGGTGCCAGAGGGCCGTACCCAGGTTGTTTTGCGTCGAGGCAAAGGCGGCCGGCGCGGCGTCGAGGGTACGCTGCTGGAGGGACTGACGATAGGCGGCGATCGCCTTGGGTAGATAGACTTCTGGCTGCTCCACCTGGGCCAGGCTCCAGAGCGCTGTACCGAGGTTGTTTTGAATCATCGCGTAGCTGAGGGGCGGCTGACTGTCGGGATATTTCAGCGCCTCTTGATAGGCGGCGATTGCCCGCTTGAGCGACTCCTTCGGCTGGTGATGCTGGGACAAGTTCCAGTAGGTGGTGCCCAGGTTGTTCTGCGTCGAGGCATAGCGGGCGGGGTCGGTGCTGGGTTCCCGATAGCGCAGTGCTTCCCGATAGGACTGCGCCGATTTTTGTAGATTTTCAACCGGCTGTTCATACCGCGCCAGGTCGGCATAGGCCGCGCCCAGATTGTTATGCAGCATCGGGTAGCTCTGGGCTTGCGTGTGCGTATCCAGCTTTTTGAGCGCCAACTGGTAAGACTGAATCGCCTGGCGCAAATTAGGCAACACCTGGTCGGGCGCAGACGGATTGCGCGACAGCAGCCAGCAGAGATTGCCGACATCGTTGAGCAAATCAGTCCAGAGGGGTGACTTTTCGGGCAAGCGAACCATCACCTGCTCATAGGCTTGCAACGCCGCCATCAGCGTGGGCAAGCTAGTGTCGCCCTGCTCGATGCGATCGCGATAAGCATCGCCCAAAATCCGATAGGCATCCAGCAGTTGAGGCACCGGAGCCTGCTGTCGATGCAAGTGGGCGATGTGCTCTAGCAGTTGTGCAATTTGTGCCTCGTTGGGAATAAAAGAGTCTGATGTTGACGCAGCAGGCGCGGGGGCTGCCGAGTGAGTCAGCGGAGGTGGGGTCGATGCGGGCTGCTGAGCGGCGGGCGATGGCGAGCTTGAAATACTCTTTGGAACCGCAGCGGCCGCAGCGGGCGATCGCCCTACTGCCACCGAGGAGGGCGCGGGCGCAGTTGCAGCATCCAGTCGAAAACGGGCGGATACCGCTGCGGCTGCGGCTGGGGGCTGCGGAGGTTTGCTGGATATTGGCTGAGATGGGGCAGGGGGCGCTGACTTTATCGGGCTGATAGGGGGCGACTGAGCCGCTGCCTGGGTTGGTCGATTTGGGCCCTCTGGAGGCGTAGTCGTTGCAGGCTTAGCGGGTGGCCGCGAGGGCACCGTCCAAGGATTGGGCGGCAGTGGGGAAACGGGCGGCGGGGAATTCGTAGTAGACGCTTTGACCGCTAAAGCAGCAGCTTGTGGCGACGGGGCGGCAGTGTTTACAGACTGCACCGCTCTAGGCGCTGTCGGAGTTGCGGAGACAACCGCAGCAGGAGCCGTCTTTGTGATGGGAGTCATCGACTTGGGCAAGCGGGGCGTCGGCTCGCCGACAAACTCAAACACGCCCGTTCGACAGCGCCAAAACTCCAGCGCCGACTGAGGCATCAGGCGAAACCAAGGCTGCGGCATCCAAAACAGTAGGCTAGAGTCCAGCACTGGCAAACTGCGCTCAATGCCCTGCAAATGGGTAATAAACAGGCGCTGGGTCGCAGGAGACTGGCGCGTTAGCTGTTCAATGCCCAAAAACTGAAAGGCGGGTATGGGCGATCGCCGTTTACCCTTCATCGGCGGTGGCGAGTCAGATAGCCACTGCGCCACCTGCACAATTGGGTTGGGGTCGCTCAGATTAAGATCCAGCGTCACCAAGCGCGGATAGCGGCGAGTTCCCGCTTCAGCAGGCGCGCGATCGCCCGGATGATCGCCCGGATGATCGCCCGGATGATCGCCTGGATGGATCGGCGAGGGATTGGACAGATCTGCCTGGAGCTGGGCCGACAGGCGATCGCGCAGTTGCAAATCGTCGCAGACTGCAATAAAAACTTGTCGGCGCAGATTTAAGCTCAACGCCAGCTTCAGCCGTAAATAGCTCTGCTGATTGAAAGTCAAACGGTGACGAGGGGAACTC
>RFIF01000073.1 GCA_003695655.1 Cyanobacteria bacterium J069 | reverse complement strand
GACGCTGCGCGATTCTCCTACGGAGACGCTGCGCGATTCTCCTACGGAGACGCTGCGCGATCGCCTGATGTGGGCATGTCTTCTGGTGCCTCCGCCCAGTTGCCCGTTTCGGTGGAGGCGGGCGATCGCCGCTGGATGCTAGAGGGGGCTACTTCAGACTGGACGGCGGGGTTGGCGTCCTGCTTGGCTGGGTCGTAGTCCCACAGATAGGGTTCGTCGTATTGCTCTGAGCCATAGACCCTGGGACTGTAATCGTCTGGGTCGTGGGCGTCTGTCGGCTCGGCAGATTTGCGCCTTGGCTCAGGGCGATCGCGCAGGTCAGCATCAACATCGGGCTTGGGCCGGTGGTTGGGCGCATCGGATGCCGCGCTGCTGCGGGATTGGAGGCTATAGGCGCGGCGAGCCTGAGTTAGGGGGTCGGCATTGCGATCGCCCTCAAATTCATCGCGATCGGATTCATCGCCATGGGGGGTATAGACATCAGAGTGGTAGCCCCCGGCTTCATAGCCATCAGGGTTATAGCCATCAGGTTCATAGCCATCAGGGTTATAACCATGAGGCTCATAGCCATCAGGGTTATAACCATCAGGCTCATAACCATCAGGCTCATAACCATTAGTATCGTAATCTTCAGCCATCCTGGGAGGGGTGGCCCGGCGACTGCGGGCGGTTTTCGCAGCAGTTGGAGAGGGTTTGAGCAAAGTTTGCCAGGCGGCCTGTAGCCCAACGGCCAGGCTGCGGGTGACGCGCTGGGCTTTTTTGGCTTGCTGCTGCACCCCCAGCAAGCTTTGATCGACCTGCTTGACCATGCGCCCGGCACTCTGCACGCCCTCGCTCACGTCATCGGTCAGGTCGGTTAGCTCTAGCCCGGTCAGGCGAATAGACTCCAGTGTCGGCGGCAGTTCGCGGTTGAGCGTGTCAAATAGTTTTTCGGCGCTGCGGGCGGCCCGCGATAGTTCTCTCAGGGTTGGTAACAGCGCCACAAGCACAGCCGTCAACGAGACGGCCACCAGCAAAAGCGACAATCCTAACCAAAATAAGGGATCAGACACGGCGAACTAAATCAACTTAAGCTCACGTCAAACTAGAATCACGGGCGGGGGGGCGCGGCTCGACCGGGGGGCGGGCTGCTTTGGGCGGGGCAGACTGGCGAGCGCGCTGGCTGGCCTCTACGCCCACGGCGATCGCCTCCTTCAGCCTGGAAAGCGTGCTGTCCCAGTTTTTTAGCGCCGTTCCAGACAGGCGATCAGCCTGAACCTGCACGCTGCTGGAGAGGTCTTCTGCAATTTCGGGCAGCGCGTCGGCAGACTTTTTCAGCAAGCGCCGCGTTTCGCGCCCGGTGCGTGGGGCCAGCAGCAGCCCCGTGACTGCGCCGATCGCCACACCCACAATTGCCCCTGCCACAAAAGTCCCTGCCGAACTGGACCGCTTATCTGCCATGCGTCTGTGCTCCTGACCTGTGCTCCGAAAAAACTTGGAAAACGACTTAAAAATCGGTGTGTTTGTGCCCGATCGTTTTGGCTTTGCTAGCTGCCTGGGAGTGTTGCTTTAGCGGTTGAATACTCTGCGCTTTGCTGGCGATCGCCGCCGTGGTTTGGGCCCGACCTTGCCCGAGGAGCGATCGCCCCGTAACCCAAAGCCCAGTCCGCCAACCCAGAAGCTTTGCGCTAAGCTAACCAGGGCGATCGCCTGCCGGAGCTGCTGCACCTGGGGTTGAATTTGCCGGAGTTGGCGGCGCAACTGCTCAATATTCGTCTGGGTCTGGGCGATCGCCTCCGGCGCTGCATACAACGTCTGGTGTGTCCGCTGCTCGGCCAGCGTCAGCCTATCGGCAACCTGCCGTAGCCCCTGACCCAATCGCCAGACCTGCCACGCGGCATATAGCCCCAACAGCGCCAGGCTAAAATTAAGCACTACCACCGCAATCAGCATGGTTTTGGGTTTCCTCTACTCAATCGGCGTCTACCGCCACTCCGCCTGTAACCTGCTGTAACCTGATCGGCAACCTTGCCAGACGCCCACTGGAGCCGGATCTCACCATCAAGACCGTGCCGTGACGTGCCCGACCCCTAAATTCTAATCACAACTGGCTCAATTTAGGCTTAAATCATAGCCGTTCCCGATATCGCGCTCAATTCTCACAGTCGCTGTTTGCCGACGCGCTTGCGTCATTGACCGTTTCTCGACCGTTTTTGCACAGACATCGCCCCAGTTCTAAGGAGAATTTTCATGGCATCTTCTCCGGCTTCCCAAGTTCTCGCTTCCCAAGTTCTCTATGTCAACCCAGCCACCGGGCGCGACGACGCTAACGGTAGCCAGCAGTCTCCTTATCGCACGATTGGGCGGGCGCTGCGGCGGGCGGTGGCAGGGACGGTCGTGCAACTGGCGGCTGGCACCTACAGCACTGCCACGGGCGAAACCTTTCCCCTGGTGATCGGCATGGGCGTCACGCTTGTGGGCGACCCGGCCTCGAAGGGCGATCGCCTGACGATCGAAGGCGGCGGCGACTACCTCAGCCCCACCTTTGCACGGCAGAGCGTCACCTTGCGGCTGGAAGATAAAGCCGAGCTGCGCGGCGTCACGGTGGTTAATCCCCAGCCGAAGGGTACGGGCGTCTGGCTGGAAGGGTCGGTGGGAGCAAACCCGGCGGCTCGCGTTGCCCAATGCACCTTTACCCGCTGCGGTCAGGGTGTGGTGGCCACGGGCAGCGCCCTGCCAGAAATTGCCGACTGCGTGTTTCAGCAAAACACGGTCAGCGGCATTTCCCTCAGTCGCAGCGCCAAGGGCGAGCTGTTGCGCAACCTCTGTCAGCAAACGGCGACGGGCATCACCCTCAGCGACAGCACCGCGCCCCTGCTGGTAGGCAATCGCCTGCTGCAAAATCGGGTGGGGCTTGTGATTTCGGGGAACGCCCGGCCGGTGCTACGCAATAACGTGGTTGAGCGGAACGGGGAGGATGGTCTGGTAGTGGTGGGCACGGCGGCTCCCGACTTGGGACGGCCGCAAGACCCCGGCGGCAATGTCTTTCAAAATAATGGCGCGGCGGATGTGCGCAACGGGACGGGAACTGAGCTGTCTTCTGTCGGCAATCAAGTCAATCCGACACGGGTAAATGTGGGCGCGCTGCCCAATGCCAAGGGTGTTGAGTTTGTTGCCAGCGCTGTGGCGGAGCAAATCCGTCCGCCTGTGTCCCAGCCGATTCCCCAGCCCATGCCGCAGCCGCAGCCGATTCCTCAAACTGGGTTGACGGATATCGCGGGTCACTGGGCCGAAGCATTTATCGCGGCGCTGGTAGAGCGGAGTATCATTGGCGGCTTTCCCGACGGCACCTTCAAGCCCGATCTGGCGCTGACGCGGGCGCAGTTTGCCACGATTTTGACCCGCACGTTTGATCTGCCAGCGGTGCGATTCCCGCAGGGAGCGCTTCGCGAATCGCCCTCGCAGTTTGTCGATGTTGCGCCCGATTTCTGGGCGGCAGCGGCGATCGCCCGCGGTGAGGAAATGGGTTTTTTGGCGGGCTTTCCCGACGGCACTTTTCGCGCCAATGTAAACCTGACGCGGGTGCAGGCAATTTTGGCGCTGGTCAACGGGCTGGGGCTAACGGGCGGTCATCCGGGGCATCTGAGCACCTACCGCGATCGCGCCCAAATTCCCACCTATGCCACCATTCCCGTCGCCACGGCTACCCAAAAGCGGCTGGTCGTAAACCATCCCCAGGTCGATCTGCTGCGCCCCATGAGCGACATCACCCGCGCCGAGGTGTCCGTCATCATTTACCAGGCGCTGGTGATTACGGCCCAGACCCGCGCTATTCCCTCGCCCTACCTCGTTGTGCCCGACACCGACGCCGTCGCCTTTGCAGATACTCAGCGCCACTGGGCCTCTGACTTTATCCAGGGACTCGTTAGCCAGGGCGCGGTCAGCGGCTTTGCGGACGGCACCTTTCGCCCAGAAGCAGGCATGAGCCGCGCCCAATATGCAGCGCTGCTGGTGAACACGTTTAACCCGCTGCCCAAGCGCCCCGCGCTGGACTTTACCGATGTGCCGACGACGCACTGGGCCTATCGTGCCATCCAGCAGGCCTATCGCGGCAAGCTGCTGTCGGGTGTGGGAGAAAACCAGTTTCGTCCCGACCAAAACGTGCGGCGGATCGAGGTGCTGCTGTCGCTGGTGAACGGGCTGGGGCTGCCGCCAGGAAATCCGTTGCTGCTGAACCGATACAGCGATCGCGACACATTGCCCACCTTTGCCCAGCCCGCCGTTGCCAGCGCCACGGGCCAGCGCCTTGTGGTCAACTATCCCGACATCACCCGCCTGGAACCCGTGCGGGAAGCCACCCGCGCTGAAGTGACGGCAATGGTGTATCAGGCTTTGGTGCAGGCGGGGCGATCGCCTTTGGTCTTCTCTCCCTACATTGTCGAGCCGGAGGTCGCAGCGCAATCGGCGGCGACTCAAGCGTCGCTCTCGGTGGGTCAGTCTTCACCAGCGGGCAGTCATCCCGCCAGCCGGATGGAAGATTTGCCCGTTGTGGTTCTCGATCCGGGGCATGGCGGCACCGATCCGGGCGTGGTGGCGGCAGGAATTCAGGAAAAAGACCTGACGCTGGCGATCGCCCTCACCCTGTCCAAGTTGCTCAAAGACTATGGTGTGCAGACCCGCCTCACCCGCAGCGACGACCGCGCCCTGGCTTTGGGCGATCGCCTCGCCGCTGCTCAGCAAACCCAACCCGCGCCCAGCGCCCTGCTCAGCCTGCATGTCAACGCCACCCGTCCGCCTCGCCCCGAAGTCAATGGGCTAGAAACTTACCATGCCCCTGACTCTGTCGACAGCCGCCGCCTCGCCCAGGGCATCCACACCAACCTTGTGCAAACCCTGAAAATCGGCGATCGCGGCGTCCGCCCCGCCTCTTTCGCCATCCTGCGCCAGCCCCTTCCGTCCGTACATATCGAGTTGGGCTATTTAACGAGCAGTGAAGACCGCACCAACTTGGGCGACACCGAGTATCGTCAGCGCCTGGCGAAGGCGATCGCCCTGGCAGTGGTACAGTTTGTGAAAAAAACGGTCGGGTAAGGGGGGAGTGGGGGATGGGTATGTTGGCGTGATGATGAGTGGGGAGATGATGAGTGGGGAGATGATGAGTGGGGAGATGATGAGTGGGGAGATGATGAGTGGGGAGATGAT
>RFIF01000072.1 GCA_003695655.1 Cyanobacteria bacterium J069 | reverse complement strand
TCCCGCTTTATTGTAAAAGCCGTATCGTGAAAGCTGTAAAAAATCAGCTTTTTGCAGCAGCCTTTAAATGCTAACTTCGCTTAATTCTCGAATCATATAATCAAAAGGCTGATCCAGGAAGCTCGTATCGCTCATGCCGGCCTCAGCAGCCTGCGCCGCGACCAGTTCTTTGAGGATCTGGATGCCGCGCACTGTCGGCCCAATTGGCACACCGAGAGAGTTATAGGTTTCCCGCAGGCCTTCCAGCACTCGCTCGTCCAACAGGTTAGTGCTACCTGCCACCAGGGCATAGCTGGCGTAACGCAGGTAATAGTCCATATCCCGCAGACATGCCGCGTAGCGCCGAGTAGTATAGGCATTGCCACCGGGGCGAATCAGCTCAGGCACCTCCTCAAACAAGCGTGACCCAGCCTGCCTGACGATACCCGCAGCATTTGAATTAATCACAGCCGCCGCTTGAACGCGGGATACCCCGGTGCTGAAGTAGGACTTCAGAGTATCCAGTGCATCACGATCGAGATAGCGGCCCTTTAGATCGTAGTTTTCAATCAGGCTTGTGACAGCGTCCCGCATGAAACAAAATCTCCCAACACGACCAAAATTTGGATTTTTGACAAACTGAGTGCAACGCTTTGAGGCGGATCAACACAGTGCTAAAAGCCGTATTCATGGAGCAAAAACAGCGCAAAAAGCAGCCGTTAAACCAACATGAATGGCCCTCAGGTGCCTGAGTTATGACGTTTCAAAACGTGCTTATTAAATTGCTTAACGTAGAGTCTATCACGCAAGATTGGGCACTATTTAGCCGCAACGCTTCAGATAGTGAGGGTTTGCGATTAAGTTTTGTATCGTCATCGGGATGATGACCCCCTCCATCTTTAGCTGAATTTCTAGCGCCAAGCCCAGTTTTCTGTTGTCTGTTATACAAAATCCGCCTACGCCTCTCCTTAGGATGATTCAGGTGTAATGAAAGGCCTGGACTTTTAGGCTCTCGATAGTTTCTTTCATAAACATCAGGGCTGTGCGACTCCGAATGAGGATTGCATCCTAATGACTCTGCTCTGAGTATGGATGCTGTCTGAACAGCGCTTCTGGCTGAATTTCTGGCTGAATTATAGAAGCCGCTTAGAGGAAGCCAATCCTCAACCAGGTTTAGGTGGCAAACGCTTGGCGATCGCACACCAGTCTCACTGCTAAATACAATCCGAGTCAAGATGGCTCAAATTATTGAAGGAGTAGTTCATGACGACCCCGCAAGAAGTCTTAAGCCTAATTAAGGATCAGGGCATTAAGCTGATCGACCTCAAGTTTATTGACCTGCCGGGGATCTGGCAGCACTTGACGGTTTATGAAAATCAAATCGATGAGAGCAGCTTTACGGACGGCGTCGCCTTCGACGGTTCCAGCATTCGGGGTTGGAAAGCGATCAACGAGTCGGATATGAGCATGGTGCTCGATCCCAACACCGCATGGATCGACCCCTTCATGGCAGAGCCGACCCTGAGCATCATTTGCAGCATTCAAGAGCCGCGCACGGGTCAGCCCTACGCCCGCTGCCCCCGCGTGATTGCCCAAAAAGCCGTTGATTACCTGGCTGCTACGGGCATTGGCGACACCGCCTTCTTTGGCCCTGAGGCAGAGTTCTTCATTTTTGATGATGTGCGGTTTGACCAAAACCAGCACGAAGGCTACTACTATGTCGATTCCATCGAAGGCCGCTGGAACTCAGGGCGCAAAGAGGAAGGCGGCAACCTGGGCTACAAACCTCGCTACAAAGAAGGCTACTTCCCCGTTGCCCCCACCGACACCTCGCAAGATATGCGCAGCGAAATGCTGTTGACCATGGCCAAGTGCGGCGTGCCGATCGAAAAGCACCACCACGAAGTGGCAACGGGCGGCCAGTGCGAATTGGGTATCCGGTTTGACACGCTGGTCAAGTCTGCCGACAACCTGATGATCTATAAGTACGTCATCAAGAACGTGGCTCGGAAATATGGCAAGACTGTGACCTTCATGCCCAAGCCTGTGTTTAACGACAACGGTTCCGGGATGCACACCCACCAGTCCATCTGGAAGGACGGACAGCCGCTGTTTGGTGGAGACGGCTATGCCGGGCTGAGCCAAATGGCGCTGTGGTACATCGGCGGGATTCTAAAGCACGCGCCGTCGCTGCTGGCCTTCACCAACCCCACCACCAATTCCTACAAGCGTCTGGTGCCTGGTTTTGAGGCTCCGGTGAACCTGGCTTATTCTCAGGGCAACCGCTCAGCTTCTGTGCGGATTCCGCTGTCGGGCGACAGCCCCAAGGCCAAGCGTCTAGAGTTCCGCTGTCCCGACGCTACCTCCAATCCTTACATCGCCTTTGCGGCCATGCTTTGCGCTGGCATCGACGGCATCAAGAACCAGATCGACCCCGGCGAGCCACTGGATGTAGACATCTACGACCTCAGCCCCGAAGAACTGGCGAAGATTCCTTCGACGCCGGGTTCACTGGAAGATGCGCTGGAGTGTCTGGAGAAGGATCATGAGTTCTTGACCGTAGGCGGCGTCTTCACCGAAGACCTGATCAACACCTGGATTCAGTACAAGCTGGATAACGAAGTAAACCCGATGCGCTTGCGTCCTCACCCCTACGAGTTCTCGCTGTATTACGACTGCTAGAGCGAGGTTTTAGGGAACAGGGGTCAGGGGTCAGGTTCTTGGGGGCAAGGCACTGTCTGTCTTAGCTGTACCTTCCTGTAGTGTTCTAACCAACGAAGCGCTGCGTAACTCAGTTACGCAGCGCTTCAGGGTTTTCCTAACCCCTAACCCCTGATTCCTAACCCCTACTTCGTGGTCATCGTGTGGACGCCATCCCAGTTGTCGGCAGGCGGGGTGAGCAGAAACTCGCGGGCCCGCTCCAGATGCACCTGAACGGCGCGATCGCCCGGTCTGATTTCCCGAGCCCGCTCAAAGTGTTGCAATGCCTCATAAAATCGCAGGTGATTGTAGGCGGTGCGGCCGGCGGCGTAGTGTTCTAGAAACGCGGCGGTTTCGTCTGGCAATGGCTGAGCGCGATCGCCAATCAGCTCATAAATGTTAATTGGAATCGTCTTGCCCTTCACTCGAATGCGATCAAGCTCGCGCACCCAAACCTGCTCGCGACACAGCTTGTAGGTGTACTCGCTGAGGATAATGTCGCAGCCATATTCCTTGGTTACGCCTTCCAGCCGAGCGCTGATGTCTACCCCGTCCCCGATGACGGTATAGTCCATCCGCTTTTGGGAGCCAATGTTTCCCGAAACCACCTCACCGGAGCTAATGCCGATGCCGATGCGAATAATCGGCTGATCGGCCAGGCGGCGATACTCGTTGAACTCCTTCAGCCGTCGCCGCATGTCTAGCGCCGACTGCACCGCCATCCACGGATGATTGGGCAGCGGCAGCGGCGCACCAAACACCGCCATCAGCGCATCGCCAATGAACTTATCCAGCGTGCCCTCAAAGGTAAACACCG
>RFIF01000071.1 GCA_003695655.1 Cyanobacteria bacterium J069 | reverse complement strand
GGTAGGTGTGGCGATCGCTTCGGCCAGCATCGGCGGCGCGTCGATCTGCAAAGAGTGGGCGATCGCTGCTTGGGCCACATCTTGTGTGGCCAGGGCTGCCAGAGTATAGACCGCTACATGGGAAACACGCATGGTTTGCAGGGAATCAGGGGAGGTTGGATGAGTCGGAGCGCAGCCTGTTCAGCCTTGCGCCAGCGCGGCCGACAGGTCTGCCCAGACACTATCACTTAATCCATACATGCCAACAGCTGCAAATCAGGAAGGATGACTCGATTCGTGGACTATTGTCCATACCAGGCGGAGCGCCACGCCCGCATTTGATCGATTTCCTGCTGTTGGGACGCGAGGATATCCGCTGCCATTTGGCGAATTTCGGGGCGATCGCTCTTTTCCAGCGCCTCCTGCGCCATCACCAGCGCCCCCTCATGGTGGGGAATCATCGCGTCGATAAAGCGCCGATCAAAGTCTTCATCCGCCGCGCCCAAATCTCCCGCCATCATCATGGCGTCGCGCATTTCTGTGGTCATCGGCATCATATGGTTCATGCTGTCATGCCACATGACCGGCTGCTCACCGGCATTGGGATACCAGGCTTTGCGCCAGCCCTGAAGCTGGCCGATTTCCTTCTCCTGTGCGCCGATGATCGCTTCTGCCAGCGTGCGGATTTCCGGGCGGCTAGATTTTTCGAGCGCTTCCTGCGCCATCAGCACTGCGCCTTCGTGGTGGGGCACCATGCCGTCAATAAACCGGAGATCAAAGGATGCATCTTTTGGCCCAAGGCTCATTGAGCCGTGATCCATACCGCCCATGCTGTGGGGGGCGGTGCCCGATGTGCCCAAAGACTCTCCGGGGCTGCGGTGGTTGCCCATGGGGTGGCTACAGGCCCCCAGACCGAGGGTGCTGACAAAGGCGATCGCGAGCAGTGTTTTTTTGGACATCATGGTGAGTATGCCGATTTGTGCAAGTTCTAGAGATTCTTGAATCCATCTTGACTTTAAAATCTCCAGCCGGGTGGAGAGTCAAGTCTCCCCGGCAGTTTGCAGGGCGATCGCCCCAAATGCAGGCTTCAGCCGAGAGAGGGGCAAATCAGCTAGCTTGGAGCGAGGGCGATCGCCTCCTTGAGGCGCTTTCCCGGCCTCGTTGGGAACCCTGAATTTAAATGACTGGCGCGCGATTAACCTTTACCTCTGCCATCACTCATGTCCTTAGGAATTGCTAGCACGGTTTTGCTTGGCGGGCTTGCCTTTTGGTGGGGCGTGCGGTTTGGGCGGGTGCTGCTGCGCAAGGGGGCAACTGCTAACGACTTATTCAAAGGCAAAGACTCCGTTTCCCTGGCGTTTTTAGGGCTATATGTGGGTCTGCTGCTGCTGGCGCTTTACCTGCCCCAGTGGCAGTCGCTGCCGCTAGCCTGGCGGGTTTCGGGAATGCAGGTTTCGTGGACGGCCATGCGCGTTATATTGCTGGGCATCTGCGGCGTGGCGTCTGTGGTGAGCTGGCACACCCGCCGCTTGCAGGTGATTGCAGTAGTGCTAATTGGGCTGATCGGACTGGGCAGCTTTACGGCCGCCGAAGCCTATCTGCTGGCTCCGATCTATCCCACGCTGGTGGATAATCTGCGACCCAACGGTGTGTTTCAGCAGACCTCCACTAGCAGTTGTGCGCCTGCGGCTTTGGCGACCGTGCTCAGGCGGTGGGGCATTGAGGCGACCGAATCGACCGTTGCCCAACTCGCAGGCACCAGTCGGTTAGGCACCTCTATGCCCCAACTCATTACAGCCGCTCACCAACTGCAAATGGATGGACTGGAGCTGACGGATGCCACCTGGGAACAGATGCAGCGGATCAACCGCCCCGGCGTGTTAGCAAGCTGGCTGATCAGCGGGCAGGGCCGGCGATCGCCCCATGCGATCGCCCTGCTAGCGCTGACCGACGACATCGCCACCATCGCCGACCCGGCCTGGGGTCGCATTTATCGCCTCGATCGGCAGCAGTTTCAGCGGATCTGGCGGCGCGAATATGTGCCCCTGTTTCGCCCCGAAGACGTCGTGCTTTCGCCGAATCAAGTCCGCAACTATTTAACTCGTCTGGGCTATCTCAATACCGCCAACACGCCAATTGACGCCGCGCTCCGGCGATTTCAGCAGTCCGCAGGCATCAACAGCACTGGTATCCTGGACGCCAAGACAGCGCTGATGTTGAGCGGGCCGTTTTTGGAAGAAGGCCCAAGGCTCAAAGAATAACGAGCGCCAAAGCCATCCGGGAGCAATTGCGCCAAAGCCTAAATACGCTCATGCCTAAACTGGCGAGAGCTTGAGTCTGCTGATGGATTGTGGAGCCTGCTATGGCGCTAGTGCAAAAAGATGAGAACAGTCATCAAATTTTCAAGCTGGATGCTCAAGCTGGATGCGGCCAAAGCTTCAGCCGTAGCCCCCGCCAACCCTAAAACCGAGTCACATCCGAGAAGGCTGCGACGACGACAGTCGAGCTAGACAAGAAAAATTCGATATCCAGCGTCCCCAGGCGGATCAAGTCGCCGTCCTGAAGCGAAATGCGCTGCATTGGAAAGACGCGGCGGCGGTTGACCCAGGTGCCGTTGCTGCTGTTGAGATCGGAAATGTACAGTCCTTCGTCGTGGTGATAGCCAATGACGGCGTGGCACCGAGACACGGAAGGATTATCCAGAGCGATCGCACAAGTCGAGCTGCGCCCAATCGACCACACCGTCCCCGGTGACGTTGCTTTAGAGGGATCGGACAACAGATTTGTCATCAGGATCGTCTTGCGACCATTTTGAAATGCCTGGATAAAAAATGGGCTAACCTGACACCTCGATTGAGTAGATTCCATTAAGGCTTCAAGCGAACAGGTTTCATCGAACCCTGCGCCATAGTCTGCTACAAGAATATCTTTGAGATGAGAACTAGATTCTCCGACAGAAGGCAGTGGATCTGCTGAAGTGTCGTGAAATTTTAGATCTAGCATGACTTCCAGGTTTGTGTCGGGTGGGCAACTGAGTGAACGTAAATCTATAAAGCTAAGTAAAACTGCTGAAGTGTCAGTCTGCAATATCAGGCGGCAATAGGGAAATCTCTCACCACAACCAAATACAGGGAAGCGACAAACTAACCGGAAAGATTAGGAGTCACGCCAAATCCCGTTTGGTCAGGCATTCAATCTATTCCTCAACAAAATATCCCTCTGCAAAAGTAATTTTCAGACGGCTAAAAATTGGCGCTGAAAACTTTTCAATTGGTTTCAAGTATAAATTTAGTATGAAGCCGCCGCGCAGACTGTAGCCAGGTTACTAAACCTGTGGAAAAAGCAAAATAATGCTTTTCAGTCGGCGCTGCCCACTAACATACTGCACACTTGAAACAACTCGAGGAGGGGTGTTGTCGGGGTTGACGAATGGCGCTTTTCTTGGGAATGTTCACAACTGGTGGGGAGGAGCTGTGAACCCTAGATTTGCCGAAAATCTGCCCAAAGTTTGGACAAATTTGCCGCCATCTACCCAGACTTCCCGCTTACGAAAATTTTCGAGAATTCTAAGGACTGCACGCCTAAAAACTGCACCCTGGCTGAGGGACTCGACCCAACTTGCGATCGCCCAATTGGGATAGGGCCAAATATGCAGAAAACAAGTGGAAAGATGCGTCGATGTCGAGAAGAGTCGAGAAGACCAGTAGTGTATCTGCAATAAAGAATTTGCAGTAGAGAATCTGCAACAGAGTGAGTAGGCTCTATTGCTTAGACATTAAATTCTGCTAGGGGATGATCCACAACAGGTGGATAAACTAAGTTCATTGAAGATTCATGTAGTTCCATGTCGAGAAGATTTCCTTGAATATTCCTTAAAGATTTTTCGCGCTCGCCTGTGTAAATCAATACATGCTCTCCGTATCAGGCGCTGACTTTCATAAAGCGTTTATGCTACAGCGTCCCAGATTTCACCAGACGCGGAGATCGAACAATTCTGCCCAGGCGGGAAATCGGGATTAAAGTGCCGATCCTGCCGCCCCTCTTCCATCCCGAAAATCGGCAATGTCTAACTGGGATAGGACTTACGCAGTTGGATGATTTTTTGCGGGCTGCGCCCGCGAAAAATCATCCAGAATCTACAGAACTCGTTTCAACTGCGTAAGTCCTGAGAGAATCGGTCGAAAAATGAGGATAAAATTAGCACGATACTCCCTTGATGCAACTCGATTGAGACTTCTGCATGATTGAGACTTCTGCATATTGTGTGGCATTCCTGGAAGCTGGGCGACATGACAGGCACGCAAGGACAAGCGCGGCAATCCTGAGTCGGCTGTGAGGGCGACGGATTTGCAGATTTGCAGAGCGGTTTTGGCTTTTTTTGACTTTGCCGACTGGCTTGGTGTAGCGGGGGCTTTTTCAGGGTTTGCCGAGGTTTTCCGGGGGCTGTTCAAGGCTTTTGGGGCTGAGCGCAGACTTGGCACAGAGCCATCGGTAGCCATGATGAGAAGGTCGGATATTTTGGGCTGAATGGGATTATGGTCTTCAATCGCAAGGAATTATGAGATCTTATCTAGCAGCAGCAGTGCAAATGAACAGCGTGCCGGATTTGGACAAAAATCTGGCTCAGGCAGAAGATCTGATTGACTTGGCGGTGCGTCAGGGTGCTGAGCTGATTGGTCTACCAGAAAATTTTTCATTTTTGGGTGATGAAGATGCCAAGCTGGCTCAGGCAGAGGCGATCGCCCTCCGCAGTGAAAAATTTCTCAAAACCATGGCCCAGCGCTATCAGGTGACGCTGCTCGGCGGTGGCTTTCCCGTACCCACAGACGGCGGCAAGGTCTACAATACGGCGCTGCTGGTAGACCCCAGCGGCAGTGAGCTGGCCCGCTACGAAAAGGTGCATTTGTTTGATGTGAATCTGCCAGATGGCAACACTTATCAGGAGTCGAGCATTGTGCTGGCGGGGACGCAACTGCCGCCGATTTATCCCTCCAAGGAGTTTGGCAATCTGGGGCTGTCGGTCTGCTACGACGTGCGGTTTCCTGAACTGTATCGCCATCTGGCGCAGATGGGGGCTGAGGTGCTGTTTGTGCCCGCTGCCTTTACCGCCTATACCGGGAAAGATCATTGGCAAGTGCTGCTCCAGGCACGGGCGATCGAAAATACCTGCTACGTGATTGCGCCGGCCCAAACGGGGAAACACAACGCGCGGCGACAGTCCCACGGGCACGCGGTGATTATTGACCCCTGGGGCCTGATTTTGGCAGAAGTAGAAGAGAAACCGGGTGTGGCGATCGCCGCCATTGAGCCATCGCGGCTGGCCCAGGTGCGCCGCCAGATGCCGTCGTTGCAGCACCGGGTTTTTATCTAGGCTTGTCTAGGGGCGGCGGGTTTGGAGCGGGGGCGATCGCGTCATCGCGCTGCTAAGGGCTAAGTATGGATTAAACGCGGGTTAAATCCTGGCTTAACCCATAGAACTTTTTAATACTTACTGCCGAAAAATTCCAGGGATCAGTTCTACTAATCGCTTGCTTCCATAACTTCTATCGGGGTCTACAATGCCTCTAATTTCAGCAATTGTCTGGAGATCTTGAAGAAGATTGGCGGGCGATCGCTGTTTCACGCAGGAACACTCACGGTAAAGTAAACAGGACGAGTCTTGTCAAATGAATGCAGAGTCCGGCTACCCTACTTCATCCGTTCGGTTTAGACATTTCTGACCTATGGTTTAATCCGGCTTCCCAGAATGCCTTCTCGGTGCTCGCCGAAGCTAGCTCCCCTGAAGAAGCAACGTTCGTTCTAGGCGGTGTGTTGCTCAGCCTCATCGTGGTCTATCTCGCGGCCAAGGCCGGCGGCGAACTCTGTGTCCGCGTTGGGCTACCGCCCGTCCTGGGAGAACTGATCGGCGGCGTGGTGGTGGGGGTGTCTGCCCTGCACCTGCTGGTGTTTCCCGAAAGCGGGTTGCAAGAGTCTGGCTAGCTTGTGATGCAGCTAATCGAGGCGACGAGCGGCGTCAGCCCGGAAGCGGCCGGTGGCATTTTCCAGGCCGAGAGCGAGGTCATCTCTGTCCTGGCTGAGATTGGAGTCATCATCCTGCTGTTTGAAATTGGGCTAGAGTCCGATTTGAAAGAGCTGATCCGCGTTGGCCCCCAGGCGGCGGTCGTCGCGGTGATTGGGGTAGTGGTGCCGTTTGCAGCAGGCACGGCTGGACTCATGCTGTTGTTTGGCGTGCCGACTGTTCCCGCGATTTTTGCCGGGGCAGCGCTAACGGCGACCAGCATCGGCATCACCGCCAAGGTGCTGGCCGAAATTCAGAAGCTCAGCTCTCCCGAAGGGCAAATCATCATTGGCGCGGCGGTGCTGGACGATGTGCTGGGCATCATTGTGCTGGCGGTGGTGGCGAGTCTGGCTAAAACGGGCGAAGTCCAGATTGGCAATGTCATTTATTTGGTCGCCAGTGCAGCTTTGTTTCTGATCGGCTCCATTTTCTTAGGGCGATTGCTGAGTCCGTTTTTTGTGGCCCTGGTCGATCGGCTGAAAACGCGGGGGCAATTGCTGATTGCCTCGTTGATTTTTGCCTTTGGCCTAGCCTACATTGGTGCAGCGATTCAGCTTGAAGGAATTTTGGGCGCGTTTGCGGCGGGGCTGATTCTGGCGGAAACCGAAAAGCGGGAAGAGCTGGAAGAGCAGATTATCCCGATCGCCGATATGCTGGTGCCGGTGTTCTTTGTGGTGGTGGGGGCGCGCACCGATGTCAGCGTGCTGAACCCGTTTAACCCTGAAAACCGGGAAGGGCTGATTATCGCAATTTTCTTGCTGGTGGTTGCCTTTGTCGGCAAGCTGGTGACGGGGCTGGGTGTGTTTGGCAAGCCGGGGATTAACCGACTGGCGATCGGCGTGGGCATGGTGCCTCGCGGCGAGGTCGGTCTGGTGTTTGTGGGCGTGGGTTCGGCGACGGGCGTGCTGTCGAAGTCGCTAGAAGCCGCAATTATTGTGATGGTGATCGGCACGACCTTTATTGCGCCCGCTCTGCTGCGGATTGTCTTTAAGGAACCAGACTCACCTTCTGAGGGGACGGCGATCGCCCCTGAATCAGCGGATGCCAGCGCCGTTTCGGCTGAATAAACTTATAGCTTTGCTGCTGATTGCAAACTCCGG
>RFIF01000070.1 GCA_003695655.1 Cyanobacteria bacterium J069 | reverse complement strand
CTGGGGCTGGGCACCCGACTATGTCGAAGCCATGTATCGGATGTTGCAGCAAGACCAGCCCGAAGATTTTGTCATTGCCACCGGCCACACTGCCAGCCTGGAGGACTTCGTGGCTGCTGTGTTTGCCCATGTAGGGCTGGACTGGCGATCGCATGTGCAGGCCGATGCCAGCCTGCTGCGGCCCTCCGACATTGCCATCAGCCGCAACAGCCCCCAAAAGGCAAAAGAAAAGCTGGGCTGGACTGCCCAATACCTGATGCCAGATGTCGCCCGTAAGATGGTGGACGCGTTGCTCAATCCCACCCTTTTGCCAGCCATCAGCGCAACCGGAAACGGCAGTACGCCTACAGAAGTGCAGCCCTCCTCTCTGGGCGCGGGACGCTCGGCTTAGCTTCAGACTCATGGACAGGCCCTTTCCCCAAATTGCACTAGACGGCATTGTGTTTCAATATCCGAGCGATCGCGGTATTCAGCGCGTCTGGCGATCGCTCTTGCAGGTCTGGGCAACACAAGATTTTTGCCAGCATTGGGTCATTCTCGATCGCGACGGCACCGCGCCTAAATTCCCCGGTTTTCGTTACGTCGATTGTCCAGCCCACGACTATCGACACACTGGAGCTTGTGCCTCCCAACTCCAGGCAATTTGTGATGCTGAGGCAATTGACCTGTTCATCTCCACCTACTACACCGCGCCCCTGTCCACGCCCTCCGTCTTCATGGGCTACGACATGATTCCCGAAGTAATGGGCCTCGACCTGCAAAACATCATCTGGCAAGAAAAGCATTACGGTATTCTGCACGCCCAGCGCTACCTCTGCATTTCCCACAGCACCGCCCGCGACCTGATGCGCTTTTTTCCCCACATTCAGCCAGAGCAGGTGGCGATCGCCCATTGCGGCGTAGACTCCAGTTTTTTCCCGGCTGAAGCATCAGAAGTCGAGTCTTTCCGCGCAAACTATGCCCTGGACAAGCCCTATGTGCTGCTGGTGGGCGAACGGCTGGGCGTAAACGGCTACAAAAACACACCCCTGCTGCTTCGGGCGATCGCCCAGGAATCGCCGAGACAGGATATCGCTGTGCTGTGCATTGGTGGCAAAGACGAAATCGAGCCAGAAATTCTAGAACTGGCAGGCAATTGTTCTATCACTCGACTCAGCCTCAGCGATGCAGAAATGCGGGCCGCCTACAGCGGGGCGATCGCGCTGGTCTATCCCTCCCGCTACGAAGGGTTTGGCTTGCCCATTGCCGAGGCGATGGCCTGCGGTTGTCCCGTCATTACGTCACCCATCTCCTCGATTCCCGAAGTTGGGGGAGACGCGGCGCTGTACGTTGATCCAGACTCGCCCGACGCTGTGCGAGAAGCGCTGGCGCAAGTGCAGCAGCCTGACGTGCGCCAGCGGCTCATCACGGCTGGATTAGCTCAGTCCAAATTGTTCTCCTGGGAGCGATCAGCAGAAACGGTGTGGCACACGCTATTAGAGACCGCAGAGACGCTGAGCGACAGGGATAACAGCGCGGGCGAGCGCACGGCTCTCCTGTGGACTCAGTTGCGCCAGTGGCAAACCGCTCAACAAGCCCTCACCCAGCAGTTTCGCCAAACCCAGCATCAGCTTCAAGATACTCAGCGTCAGCTCCATGATTCCCAGTACGAAACAGACCATGCCCGCCAGCAAATCGCCGCAATGGAGAGCAGCAAATTCTGGAAACTTCGCACTGCCTGGATCGACCTCAAGAAAAAGCTGGGCGGGCCAGCCTGATGCCCTAAGATAAACCCTAGCGCTTTCAGAGCTTGCCCAGAATCTACTCCCAGTCCGTGACGATCGCCCTCCATGAAAATTGCCATCCAAAATCCCTTCTTCGACAAGCCCTACATCGCCGAAGTAGAAATGTCTCGGCGTCTGATGCTGGCGGCGAAGAACATTGGCTGGCAAGCCGTCGAAGTGCAGACGGGGGCAGAAATCCGCGAGGCAGAACCAGATTGCGTCATCGTGTTGCATCACTGGACACCCAAAGTTGCGCCCGTGCCCACCTATCTCTGCATGTGGAGTCCACCCGAATTTTTTGAAGGCACCGATCGCCTAATTAACAACACGCTGTCCTACGACGGCTATCTCATCGGTTCCCGCATAGTCGATCGCTGGCTGCATCACCTGCTCTGCCACACGCCCAAGCGCTACTTCAAATCGCCCTTTTACACCAGCGCCCCCAAAACTGCCTATCGCCCGCCTAGCCTCAGCCAGCCGCGCCTGGTTTATCTCGGCTCTAACTGGGACGGGCCGCGCTTTAAGCAGCTCTTTGAAGGGCTAGATCAGCAGCCCTACATGGACGTATACGGCAACCCCGACGGCTGGAAGTATTTGAACCAGGCGCATCGCGGCGCACTGCCCTACGACGGCAACAGCGTGTTCGAGGCAATTCATACAGCGGGCGTGGGGCTGTGTCTGCACCGCGAAGAGCATCGTCAGGCAGAAATGCCCTCCATGCGGATCTTTGAAATCGCCGCAGCGGGAGCCGTCGCCATTTGCAGCGAACACGCCTTCATCCGCGCAGCCTTTGGCGACACCGTGCTCTATATCGACGCGGACGCCGACCCCAACGATCAGGTGGCGCAGATTTCCCAACACATGGACTGGATTGCTCACCATCCACAGCAGGCCGAGGAAATGGCCGCCGCCGCTCACGAAATTTTTATCCAGCACTACACGCTGGAAAAGCACCTGCTGGATCTGCTGCCGCACCATGAAGCGCTGCTGAGCGATAAAGGCTTTGTGCCCGCTCCAGGATCTTCCCCGGTTCCCGCTCAGGTGCAGGTGATCATGCGCGTCGGCGGCCGGCCGCTGTCCTTCATTCGCCGCGCTCTTGAAAGTCTCGCCGCCCAGAGCTACCCCAATATCGGCGTGATTTTGGTGGAATATCAGCCTGTACTGGGGCTGGATGAGGAATTTTTAGGGCAGTATGGCGATCGCCTCCAGATCCGCCGCATCCCCGGCCCCGCCACCTGCCGCAGCAGCACCCTCTGGGCCGGACTCCGGGCCGTCGATGCGCCCTACTTCGCCATCCTCGACGACGACGACGCGATTCATCCCAACCATTTGCAAACTCTGGTTTCCCTGCTAGAACAACAGCCCGACGTGGGCGTCGCCTACTCCGGCACGCTGAAGGTGCTGGAATCCGGCAGTCTCGACACCCTCCACCAGATAGAAACCATTACGCTGCCCTACTTTCAGCCCTTCCGGCTCAAAGATTTGCTAGAGCTGAAAAACTTTATGCCGCCCAACTCCTATGTCGTCCGCAGCGAGCTGCTCCAAGACATCCTGGATCGCGATCCGCTGCTCGACCTGGGCGAAGACTTTTGCCTGGTGCTGATACTCTGCCAACGGGCGAAATTTTGCTTTAGCTACGAGGCCACCGCCGAAGTCTACTGGCGCAGCGACACCCAGGATAACGCCAGCTACAGCGGCAAAGTCGCCTGGCGCGACGCCATGCACCGCCTGCGCCTGCTCTTCTGGAAACAGGAATTTGCCCCCGGCCACACCATCCTCACCCTCCAGGAACTG
>RFIF01000069.1 GCA_003695655.1 Cyanobacteria bacterium J069 | reverse complement strand
GGATCGGGCGTCCGCGGCGTACCACCGCCTCCTGCATCGCGTCGGCCAGGCCCGTCTGCCGAAGCCGCCGCCGCCCCAGTTGAGCAGGCGTTATTTTGGGAACTGTTGTTGCTTAAAGGGCCATTACGAACCTCTAGGCGACGAGCGCGTCCTTCGTTAGCGCGTCCTACGTTAGCACCGCTGCCGCGAATAGCTGTGTCGCTAGTATCTTGCGGGTTTACCAGATCCGTTTTGTAAAGAATGGAATAGGCAACTGTGGCGTCGTTAGTGCCATCGCCATCTGTGTCTGTGGGATAGCGCCAGGCGTTATCTACGATGCCATCTTCATCAATGTCGATGCGAGTTTCACCGGGCAGTGTGTAAGGATCAAAGGCTGGGTTTGCTTGACTAGAGGGATGGCGGGGCACAGTCACGGTGGTACCCGGTACAGCCGCACCTGTATTCAGCATCATGCCCAACAGCCAGGTTTCCGATGGAATACCACTGGGGAAGCGGGGGTCGCGGCGGGGGTCAAACAAGTATTCAACCTTTGCCTTGGCTCGGTCAATGGTAGGGGTGGCAGCGTTGTAAACCACTCTCTGCTGGCGCTCACCTACGGTCTGAACGGTGCGCGTGTAGGTGCGATAGCCAATTGACCCAACTGTTAGCAAGACTACCAAAAGCAGCAAGACGGTTGTGGGCAGCACAAAACCAGCTTTCGCTGAGGCCCGGTTCAGCGTTAGCCAGTTATGAAATAGCCAAAGCACACTTCGCCGGACGCTTTGTCGAATACGTTCTCTGACAAAGTGATTGACCTGATTCAAGCCGCTGTGGATGGCCCTGGTGAACTTGCGGGTTGACATAGCTGCCTTCCTCTGAGGACGGATTGGTAGATAAGTGACGGAATAGACGGTTTGACTGAGCGCAAAGCTACGAACGACCGACAACAGGAAGCTCTAGAAGTAGAGCTGCATCTGATGCGGATGTATGGCATGAGCGTAGGCTCGAAATGACAACTCAGAATTACATCTCAGGAAACCACAGTGGTAACAACTGGACAACGCAAAATCAACAGGGAAAACACGAAATTTTGGATCAAGCCGGAGAAATAGTGGATTTTGAATCCTGGTCTATTAAATATTCAAGTAAATATTCAAAAACTAGTGATATCAAAGTTTAATATACCAGCAGAGAACTTTTGTTGCTGTGATCGCAGCCACTTTCAAGTTTGTTTTGTGTAGCTTTTCTGAACCGATTTCAAATTTATTTTGAAAAGCTTAAAGGGCCAAATCCTGCTGCTGGAGCTTGCCGATCGCTTAAAATTTGCGGAAGGCGTGAGTTTAGTTAGCAAGCAAAAGAGTACCCTCCTAAGACGCAGAAACGATCAGCCTCAAGAGGGAATTTTGAGAGAATAAAGAATCTAGGGATTAGGTTTGAGCGGAGTTTTGAGCGACGCGGCCGAGACGGCGGATGACGCTGGAATGGTGGGCGGGGGCGGTAGGGGGCGGCCCATGCCATAGGTGAGGGCATAGCTCCGGGCGAGTAGCCACAGCCATAGGGCAGGGTAGCGTGGCTCTAGCCAGGGTTGAACTTGGCGGGCAAAACTGGGTACCCATTGAAATACCCAGCTCATGAGTGCAGCGATTGTAAAACTGAAGTAGCTGCCGAGCCAGCGCAGCAAGTCTTTTGTTCCTGCCAGCTCCCAAATCCACAGCAGGAGAGCTGGATTGGTGCGGGCGGCTTTTAGCGCCATCCGGTTAAACGAGAGCCATCCGGCTCGGTCTTTGATAAAGCGATCGCTCACCTCTGGGTCTTCGCCTGCCAAAATACCGAAGAAAGTGTTGAGCATAGCGTTAACCCGCTGGGGGGCAATCCACTGGCCCGTCGGTACCATCATGCCTTTGGAAAATAGCCAGGTGACGGCAATGTTGCTCTGGAAGGCGCGAATTTGCTCCAGGTGGCGAGCTTTGAGCAGGTCATGACGCAGGGCGGTGTCTAGCAGATCGGTCAGTCGGGGTAGGTTACGTACCAGTGAGCCAAAGCCCGTGAACACCAGCGGTGATTGGAGGGAGGCAGCATCACCGATGGCAACCAGCCGATCGAACGCTATGTGGCGATCGCCGCTAATGCCGCTGAAATGTCCTGGAATATAGCCGAATGTGGCCTTGCGCCAGGTGAGTTGGTCCAGGTCGCAGCGACGATATTCCGGCAGGATGGTGAAGAAATCTTCGTACATTTCTAGCAAAGAGCCGGGATTGTCGGGATGTACCTGGTGGTAGTGAAACAGGTAAAACGTTAGCTCCTCGCCCCGTCCGGGAAACAGCTCCCAGATCAGCTGTCGCCCGCGAGAAATGTCGCCATGGCTAAACAACACGTCGCCATACTGGGTGTCCCACACACCCGGCTCGAACCCGCGCTCAATCACTGCGCCGACGGTGGGGCAAACGCTGTCAAACGCGCGATCGCCATTTAGCTGCCAGGCGATGGGGGAAGCCGTGCCCATGGCATCTACCAGCAGTCGCCCGCTGGCCGTGCGCTCTGTTGCTTGGGGCAAATGTTTGGCGGAGACAGTGACCGCATTCGAGCTGACCTCAACACGGCTAAATTCTGTTTCGTCCCAAATGTCGCCGCCGGCTGCCCGCAGCTTGTCGCCGCAGATTTTCAACAGCCTCTCGGCATCAATACCCACATTTAGCACTGTTGGCGTGTGCAGTACGGGCGCTTTTGCCTGGGGCGGGTTGTTGGCATCAAAAAACTTGCTGAAGCCGTCTACATATTCCCGCGCAATCACGCTTTCAAATTCGGCAGGTGTAAATAAGCCCAGATCAATCAGACTTTGAAATTCGGCTCGCGAAATGTTCCACTCGCGGTTCATCCGGCCAAAGGGCAACCGCTCGATCAGCAACACCCGATAGCCGCGCCGCGCCATCACGGCTGCATGAATGACGCCGAGTGCGCCGCCAATATAGATAAGGTCGTAATCGGGCGTGGCAGCCGATGCCTGGGACTGGAACACCACCTGCCTGGGCTGCTGGGGGCTGCGGACGCCTTCGCGCCAGCGCTGCTCCCACCAATAGACGCGGGTGAGGTCATATTCCCCGTTGGGAATGCGCTGGAAATATTTCACCGTTTGTGGATAGCGGTCAGCCAGCGCCTCAAAGATAGACTGCTGCGACAGGTCAATCGGGGGCGGCTCTGGATAGCGCTGAGGAAACTGGGCCTGCAATGCCTGGGTCAACTGCTGGACAAGCTGTGCCTCTCCTGATAAGCGGCGATCGCCCCAGCGAAACACCTTGAGGTAGGTGGTGCGCTGCACCGACCAGATGAAGATGGAAAGTGCCTCGGCAGGGGGATCGCTAGCTGGAGGACTGGTGGCGAGATCGGGGGCGATCGCCGATGGAACCGTGATCAGCACCCCATCTGGCGTAGCCGTTTTGTGCCCTATAGACGGCTGAAATGAATCCTGAAGCCAGCGTCGAACGGCATCCAGGTCAGGCGTAGGCACCTCGAGATAAAGCAGCTCTTTTAGAAAATCTGTCATCGGACGGTCTATATACGGTCTATGTTTTCCGAGTTTCGCGAAATCATCTGGCAAAACCTCCACAGGATAGACTTGACAGCGGAGAGAATTACGCTACACTTCACCAATACATCTAGAATACTTTAAGAAAGTTTACGACCTTCTCATTTTTCTGCCTTGGTGCCTCGTCTACTTTTGATTGATCAAGCCGTAGCCTAAAGGGGCTGCATTTTGGTCTAGAATCAGGTTCCCCGCAGCACAGAGAAGACCGTAAGTCTCTGCCTGATTATGAATTATCCCATCCCTAACAATTCTCAAGAGATTGTCGATCTGCGAAAACAGCCCGTGGACGACGAATTGGTCGCGGCGGCGATCGCCGGAGTGATTTATGTAGCGCGATCGCAGGGGCAGACGCTTGAAGATCTAACTGCTGAAGTGATGGCTGACGATCGCCTGCTGGATGGAGAACTGCGCCGCTGGCTAAGCGATATAGTGTCGCAGGCCTGGGATCAGCTTGCCTGAATACTGCTCGCTGCCCCCGTTAAATTTTAATTTTCTTGAATTTCTCGCTCGCTTTTCCCGTTAGCTTCCCCTGTCAGCTTACTGAATTCTGCGGGCGATCGCTTGCTTGTAGGAATTAGTCCGTGTGTTCTGGGGGGGAATACGCTATGCTAAATCGTTGAACCTCTAGCCAGGATACAGGTTTATGGGTAGCAACGGTCGCAGCAACAACGGTCACGGTCAGCCGCTATACGCCACACGGATAGATCTCCCGGCTGACATTCGCGCTCAGGTTATCGCCAGTCTCAACAACACGCTTGCTGCCACGCTAGATCTGAAGACTCAGGTCAAGCAAGCCCATTGGAACGTCAAGGGTCTTCAGTTCTATCAACTGCATGAGCTATTCGATGAGATGGCTTCGGAACTAGAGGCGTATGTAGACATGGTGGCAGAGCGGGTAACTGCGCTGGGCGGCTTGGCCCTCGGTACGGCTCGGATCGCGGCTGCGCAATCGATTTTGCCGGAATACCCCCTCGATATTTTGGATGGTAAAGATCACGTTGTGGCTCTGGCAGAGCGTTATGCTGCCTATGCAAAGCTGGTTAGGGACGGCATCCAATCCACCGATGACCTAGGCGATGCCGACACCGCCGATCTGTATACCGAAGTCTCCCGCGACATAGACAAGCGCCTCTGGTTCCTGGAAGCTCATCTGCAAACAGGTGAGGCGATTGTGGCAATGGTGCAACCTGAAGAGGACGCAGCAGAACCTGCAAAGGCAAAAAAGACGACAAAGCGCACAAAGTAAGGATTGAGGGTTTGTAAGCGAGAGAGGAGAGGGGCGATCGCTCTTCTCCTCTCTCTCTGTTTCAGTCACTCCATTACTCGTCTTTCGGCTCTGGCTTTAGCAGGGGAAAGGCAATGACATCACGAATGCTGGCAGAATCGGTGAGCAGCATAACCAGGCGATCGATGCCAGTGCCCATGCCCATCGTTGGCGGCAGCCCATACTCCAGCGCCGTCAAAAAATCTTCATCGACGCCGTGGGCTTCCAGGTCGCCTGCGGCTTTGCGGGCGGACTGGCTTTCTAATCGCTGGCGCTGGTCGATGGGGTCGGTCAACTCAGAATAGCCGTTCGCCGTTTCGCGCCCCACGATAAATAGTTCAAACCGCTCTACTAGCCCAGGCTTGCTGCGGTGGGCTTTGGCTAGCGGTGAGTTTTCTACGGGATAGTCAGTAACAAACGTCGGTTGCGTCAGCGTCGGTTCAGCTTTTTGCTCGAAGGCTTCGACTAGCAGGCGACCAATCGAGTCACACTTATCCAGATCCCTGAGTCCCGCTGCGGCGGCGGCTGTTTTTGCCTCATCTAGGGTGGTAAAGCGGGTGAAGTCCAGCCCAGTGTGCTCCTGCACCAAATCATGCATCGTCACCCTGCGCCAGGGCGGTGTCAGATCGATTTCTTGACCCTGGTAGGTAATTTTCAGATCATCGAGCACCGACTTGGCCGCGGCGACGATCATCTCCTCCGTCAGCGTCATCATCTGCTCGTAGTCGCCGTAAGCCTGATAAACCTCAATGGAGGTGAATTCGGGGTTGTGGCGAGTAGACACGCCTTCATTGCGGAAGATACGCCCAATTTCAAACACTTTTTCAAAGCCGCCCACCACCAGTCGCTTGAGGTGTAGCTCGGTGGCGATGCGGAGAAACAGATCCATCTCCAGCGTGTTGTGGTAGGTCACGAACGGCCGCGCCTCGGCTCCACCCGCCTCCGATTGCAGCACGGGTGTTTCGATTTCGATAAAGCCCTGGTCAGTCAGGAAGCGACGGATGGCTGTGGTGATCAGCGATCGCTTCCGAAACGTGTCCCGTACCTCTGGGTTTACCAGCAAATCTACATAGCGCTGACGATAGCGCTTTTCCACATCCGTCAGCCCGTGCCACTTGTCGGGCAAAGGTTGCAGCGATTTGGTGAGGATGGCATAAGTCTGCACATTCACAGACAACTCGCCCTTTTCTGTGCGACGAATCGTGCCCGTTGCGCCCAAAATGTCGCCTGCATCCGTCAGGGTCTTGAGATGGGCAAATGCTTCCGAGTCCGTTTCCGCCATGTGGGACTCAATCGTTTTTTTGTCCAAATAAAGCTGGATTGTTCCCGTTTCGTCTTGCAGCGTGAAGAAAGCCAGTTTGCCAAAGACGCGACGATTCATGACGCGCCCAGCTACCGACACAACCACTTCAACTTCTTCGCCCGCTGCCAGATCGGCATATTTCTCCTGTAGCTCAGCGGCGTGGTGCGTTATGTCCCAGCGATAGCCGTAGGGATTGAAGCCGAGTTCACGGAGCTGGTTGGCTTTTTCGAGGCGGGCGGCGCGCAGATCGTCGGAAGACATTGGGGGTTAGGGGTTAGGGGT